>NZ_AP024656.1 GCF_019977355.1 Arthrobacter sp. NicSoilB8
ATGCCACTGCTGAAAGAACTTCAGGACAAGGTCCGCGCCACCCACCTACTGGTTCGCCCGGCCGAAGAATGGAACAAGCTCTCCGAGAAAGTTCAGCAGGCCTGGGCCAGCGGGGACGAGCAGCAACTCGAAACGGCCCGGAGGTTCCACCTCATCGCGTGGGCATCCGTCGCCCGGAACATCCTCGCCGATCCTTTCGAGGGCGTCGGCATCACCACCACCCCGGCCAGCACCGACTGGGGCATCGCAACCCTGACCACCAGCAGGCGCAGCTGCCAACCACAACTAACCCGATCGGACACCGCCGATCCCAGCACCGGCACCCAGCCCCGATTGCGGAGCTTCGAAGAAGTCATGACCGACTACGACGCCTGCCTCGACTACCTCGCCGGCATCCCATCCCCGCCCCAGGGCTAACTGCAAAACAAGCCGGTCCGCACTCGCGGGCCCTGACAACAGACAGCAAGTCAAAGAAACAATAAGGAAACCCGAGCCGGGGCGTCGGCACAATTCGTCCACGGGGTCACAAAGGCTGCCGACACTGCGATGCGCGGTGCGACGATGACCGCAGCGGAGGTCATACGACCCTCTAAAACCCAGGCCTACAGCCCACGATTTACCGTCCCAAAAAACAACAGTCTTTCGAGACACGGACGTCACGTCCCGGAGGATCGAAGGAACCGGCGTCGGGCCCGGCCGCCCGTGTCTTGGAAAGCTGTCTCACCGTGAATCGTCTCAGGCACGTGCCGGCCGGGGGTTTCTGAGGCACCATGGCCGGGTGAGACATCTCGGGTACATGTCATTTTCCGAAGCCGTCCGCACGAAATGTCCAAAGTCGTCGGCGCGCCCACTACTTCTCCGTGAGGGGGAGCCTGCACTGGGACGCTCGATCCCACGATCGGCCTACTCCGTTGTTCCACGGTTGAGGGTATGAGGCGGCCGGCACGGTATTGCGCCGGCGCTGACCGGCCCCGGATCGTCAGCCCACGCGGATGCCATTCTCAGCGAGGAACTCGCGGGCACGGCCCATCTGGCGGTCGGTGGAGAAGGCATACCACTGGTCGCTAAGGTTCTCGCCGTGGACCAGGTCGCGGAACCGGAAGAAGGCACCTTTGCCCTCGATCGCCCGCTCCAGCCGCTCCCGGAGGGCCTCATCATGCTGCCGCCCGGCGAAGGCCGCCATGTCCTCCCAGCCGTTGCGCGAACCGGTGCGGTCGAGCCGAAGCCAACGCTCCGGCTCCTCCTCCACGTCGATGGCCGAGCCCTCCCCGACCATCATCGGGTCAGTGGCGGCCTCGTCGTACACCTGCCCGGTGCGCAGGTCGAGATAGCCACCGGTCGACAGCTCGGGATCCCCTTCCAACACGGTGCTGAGCATGTCCAGGTCTACCGGCACCACGCGGCCCGTCAGCGGCACACGGCGCAGACCGGCCAGCAGGTCCTCGGCCAGCAGCCGGTCCCCTGTGCCGCCGCGCCACGTCAGCCGGTTGATGACCGACAGTGCCACCGGCTCGGCTTCCCGGCGTCTCCGCTCCAGCGCCATCGGTATGCCGGCCCCCACCTGTTGCAGAGCATCATCGATATCGCGTCCCGTCACCGCCGCGAGGAAGCGAGCCGCATCTGTTGCCGCGATGGCTTCACGCAGCTCGGACAGGTCGAGCCCGGGCACCTGCACCCGTGCGGGCCAGGCGTGCAGCAGCATCGGGTGCAGCCGGTCCGGTTTCCGTGGCGCCCGGCTCTCCCCGTCGTCGGTAGCCCACCGGCGCCCGTACTGGTCCGGGATGCTGCCCCAGCCCCAGTACGGCAGGGGGGCATCAGGGCGGATACCCAATACCTCCAGCGGGTCGACCTTCACCTCCCCGACCACGCATCGGTGCATCCAGGCGTCACCGAGGTCGAACGTGAACTGAAACTCAGCCCCCTGCTCCACCGTCCGGGCGACCTTGGCAGCAGCGATGTCGATTGGTGCGATGATCGGGCCGCGGATCGACGAGGCCATTTCGGATCCCGTCTCTTCATCAGTGATTACCCGGCCGTCGGCGAGGGTGAACATTGACAGGTGTGAGCGGTCCCATCGGGCGAAGGCATCGTTGATGGCATTGGCGAGGTCCATGAAGGTGTGCGACGGTCCGACCGCGAAGATGCGCCCGGGCCATGGCCACAGCTCCTCGCCACGACCACTGAGCAATTCCACCGTCACCGACAACCAAGTTCGTGCCATACCCCAAGAATGGCACGTGCCGCGGCGCTGCCGTAGCCGCGTTACTGCAGGGCCCCGGCACCAGCATCCCGCAGGAGGACGCTGTTCCGAGAGACGGATGAGCGAAAACCTTTGCACGCGCTTGCATGCGCGGTGATGGCCTGCGATCCGGCTCCAAAGCAGCCCCCTGCTATCACGTCTGAGGATCCTTCAACGGCCGTGTTTGCAGCTTGCCGTTGATCACCCGAAGGCGCCGGAGAGCGCCAGCGTAGTGATTGTTTCTACCGCACCAGTGACGGCTGCGCTGACGGCCGGAGCGCCAATCACTGCGGCGATGGCGTTTAGTTTGCCTGCTTTCTTCACCACGTCGCCGGTATTCGGCGTTTCCTGCTGGGTTGCTGCCCGGAGTTCCTCGACCGCCGCAATCAGTTCAGATCGGTTCTCGTCGTCAGCTACTCCCTTTGCCGTGGACTGAACGACGTCGAGCAGCCTGATCGCGTCGTCGACACTCAACCCCTCGGCCTTGGCTTTTGCCTTCGAACCGATGGCAGTAGGACCGTTTGCGGTCTGAATCGTGGTGTTGTATTGCGTACCGATGTGCTGGCCCACGGCTGCGTCCACAGCTTGTTTTCTTGGCAACTCCGTCAGCGGAGTCTCTGCAGTCAGGTCGGCAACGACGTCGACGAGTTGCGTTCTGATCTGACCCAAAACCCCTGTGAGCATCGACCCGGGAAGTGAGTAAGACATGCTCAGGATCTGCTGGAATGGGCCAAGCTCATCGTTCCAAATGGTCTGAGCATAGGCCAGGCCCGTGCTGGAAAAGGAGATCGACGAGCTCCCGGCGAGACTTTCCAGCTCTTCGATGGGCTGACGGAGTGGAAATGACTCCGGCACGCCCTTCTGGGCCTCTACGGGCAATTGCAGCCGATTGAACGTCTGACCTTTGGCCCAGGTATTCCCACTAATTGAGCTCACCGTTATCGGTGGCGAGGGCAGCACCCGGTAGCTGGGGACTTCAGCGTCGTCGTCATATCCGGAGAGCTCGTATCTTGCCCATTGCCTCAATGACTCAGAGCCGGTTTCGGCACCGAGCAGCAAGCACTTGCGCAGGAGCCCTGCCAGAGGTTCTGATTCGTCCAGGATTTGCTCCCTCAAGGAGCCGAGCAGAGTGTTGGTCATTTGAAGTCCTTCAACGTGAAGCCCTGTTGCATACCAAGCGAATCTACCGGCCATCTCCGACATCAGGGGGACAGGTGCCCGAACCGTCCCGTTAGCCGGTCCCCCACCGCAACACGTTTGAGAAGCTCCCCCATCGCGAAACTTCTATGCAGATGCTGGGCTTCAGACCTCGCGTATACGCCGCCCGCAAAACTGTCCCGCTTAGGTCGTCCAACCGCTACAGCTTTTCCGCCCACTCGACCGGCCCATCCGAACCCGAAGCGGTGTCTTGAGACAGCTGTGGTGTTCTTGACCCTCGATCCTGAAACTAGGATGACTAGGCTGCGGGCAAGGGAAGAGGAGCAGGGTGCTGGAGCTAACCAAGACTGGCGGCCTCGACGAAGCAGCTCTCGAGGAGTTCATGTCCTGGGTGCGGGGATATGACGACCCCGACTTCGCTGGTCGGAATCGCAGCCGCCATGAACAATGGCTGGCAATGCTCTCCTGTTCCATACTCCGTCTCGACAACTCTGGGCCGGTCGACGAATTGGTTTAGGCAATTACGGGATAGACCAGGGCCCGGCCGGAGGACGTAGCCGGTAGTTTTTGAAGCCCGCAGATCGCCATTAGATGTCGCAGGTGACGTTTAGAGTCTGTTCATGACTAACTACATCTATGCCACTTCGGGCAAAGCAGTCGGCTTCATACGAGGTCGATTTGTTCACTCACTTAACGGGAAGGCCATCGGCCAACTCAACGGAACCAACGTGCACCGCCTTAGTGGTCAGTACGTCGGAGAGCTCCACAATGACCAAGTGGTGGACAAACACCTGGGCAGCTTCGGGAACATCGGAAATCCAGGGAACCCAGGGAATCCCGGCAACCCTGGGAATCCAGGAAACCGGGGTAACCAGGGCTGTCCCTACCGGGATGTCTTCGACAAACTCCTCTAGTCGTCAAGTAACGCAGCATGCGGACCAGGTGCCCATTCGCCATCGCCGGGGCTCGTCACAATCGGCTGGTAGTCGTTTTGCTGGTCAGAAATCATCGATGTGGGAGTGGTCAGGAGGAAACACTTGAACTAAGTGTCCGACCGACTGCGTTTTGTGCGACAAACTGTCTGCATGGCCTTCAAAACGAGAAAAACTGCGAGCGAACCACCCTCAAGCCCTGAGCAGTTATTCCTGAAAAGTAGAACGGCATCAAGCACGCCAGATTCTCTTTGGCCCCATCAGGCCCAAATTTTCCAGACATGGCATGCGAGTCACTCCGGCGCCAGGGATGTTGCGATCGAGCTACCCACGGGCGCAGGCAAGACCCTGATTGGGGGATTTATCGGGGAGTTTCAACGACAAGCCAACAAGAAGCGTGTCGTGTATCTGTGCCCGACGAGGCAACTCGCGAGGCAGTGTCACGAGCGCCTTGAAAGCTACGGCATTTCTGCTGTCCTTCTCATTGGGCAGGTTAGTGACTGGAACCCTGCCGATAGAGCACGATACTCATCCGGTGAGGCTATCGCTGTCTCGGTCTATTCACATGTATTCAATAGCAACCCCGCCTTGGACAATTCCGAATACATGATCCTCGATGACGCTCACGCGGCGGAAGGGTACGTCTCCAAGCCTTGGTCAATCGTTCTCGATCGCAAAGAATCGGCCTACATGGAGGTCCTGTCAGCCCTCAGCGACGCACTTGATCCCTTAGTTGTAAACCGACTGAAGCAGGACAGCCCCGCCGGTCAATTCGCATCCGATACATATCTAGCTTCCCCACTCGGCGTCACCGCGGCCGCCGGCGACTTGGAGAGGATACTCAAGTCGGCCCAAGTGCCTGCAGACATGAGTTCAGATTCCCATTACGCTCTGCGACTGATGCAAGGACACCTGGGGCGTTGCTTGGTATATGCATCGTACCGACAGATCCAGATCCGCCCCTTCATACCTCCCACCCACTCTCACATGGCTTTCGACGCGCCTCAACAGCGGTTGTACATGAGCGCCACCCTTGGCGAAGGCGGCGAGCTCGAAAGAAGCTTCGGTCGACAGAGAATCTCAAGGATTCCTTCGCCTAAGGAATGGGAAACCAAGGGCACTGGACGCCGATTTTTCATGTTCCCTGAACTAACTACCGACCTGTCCAAAAACAAAGCAGGAACCTCGCCATGGGTTTCAAATCTCATAAAACAAGCGGGTAGAGCTATCGTTCTGACTCCGGACTCCCGGAGTGCTGACGATTTTGAGGATTGGATCGGCGGAGACCATAAGGTATTCCACGCAACTGACATCGAAGACGATCTGTCAGCCTTCACGGACGAGTCCAACGCCGTGCTGGTTCTGACCAACCGCTACGACGGAATAGACCTGCCTGATGACGACTGCCGGCTCGTGATCCTGTTCGGACTGCCATCAAGAGGCGACCTGCAGGAAAGGTTCCTCGCTGGCGCCCTGGGCGCCATGGATGTACTCCAAGAACGGATACGCTCACGAATAGTCCAAGGAGCGGGCCGTGCAACGCGAAACTCGGCCGACTATGCCGGCGTTGTGATGCTCGGTGATGATCTGAGTTCTTTTTGCACGCGCAAGGACGTCTTGAATGCGATGAGGCCAGAAGTCAATGCTGAGGTCTCTTTTGGTCTGGACAACAGCTTGGGGTTCGAATCGGATGAGATGACCGAAAACTTCCAGACGTTTCTCGCCCAAGGCGACGCCTGGCAGGAGGTTGAGGAAGACCTTGCGGAGCGGCGATCCGAAGCCGAGCGGGCCTATCCCCCAGGAACGCATGAACTTAGTGCAGCGGCGCGTGAGGAGGTAGCGGCCTACCACGCACTTTGGCAAGGGGAGCTGGACAGGACGCTGGATCACGCTCGGCGCGTTCTGGATGGACTCACGGGGGGCAGAGCACCTCAACGATACGCGGCGCTTTGGAACTATTTGGCTGCTTGTTGGGCTCTCCTCCATTCAAGAAATGGAGGAGAGGAAACCTTGAAAGAGTCCAGTAGGGCCTACTTCCTTGCAGCACGCTCGTCAGGCCGTGGGACTCTATGGCTTTCCCACATGGCAGCGCCTTCTGAAAGAAACCTCTTCCAGGCTCCTTCGACCAACGAGGTGGATCCGCTTGACGCGGCGGCGGCGCAACGAATAGTTGAAGTGTTGCCCAAGATCGGGAAGCCAAGCTCGTTTGACGATGAGGTAACGCGCATGAGGGGGCAGTTGCTCGCCACCGAGGCTACTCCCTATGAGGAAGCACTCGTTTTCCTTGGTTCCCTCCTAGGCGCGAATAGCTCCGGAAACGGCGGTGCAACTGCAGCGCCGGACGCGAGTTGGGTTTTCGATTCGCACTCCTGGATTGGATGGGAAGCAAAGAGCGAAGCCGAACCCAGCGGCGAGCTCGGTCCGGTGGATGTGCGACAGGCCGGCTCACATCTTCGTTACATTGCCAATGAGCGTCAGGAAGCTATCCCCAGTCAATCGCTGACGTTCACAATGACCCCACAAGAACGCATCCATCCAGCTTCCAGAGCCGTCGCTGAAGATCACGTATTCCTCGTACGCCCTCACCAAGTAGTAGAGCTCTTCGACGCGATCGTGGCAGCTTGGCGCAAGATTCGCTCTCGGGGGCTCCGCGTCGTCGGCCCCGATGATGTCGTTGCTGCCCTTACCGAGGCCGATGCGCTGCCGTCCACGCGGATACGCCGTCTTGCAACCGAACCGTTGAGTGCCCAAATTGAGCCGAGTGTGTAAGTAGCACCCGCGAAGGTCTTTTCGAGTGTCGGACGCAACGCCGAAGAGCCGGCACTTATGGTGCCGGCTCTTCCTGGTTTCCCTCTGCAAAGGAATCTGTGGTTCAGCTTAGCCGAACGGTTTGTGGTGCTGCCACGGCCTGGGGGACCCCGTTTTCCCTGGTCCCGCGGGTGGTGGTCAGCCGGTCGCGTTGCCGCTGTTAATGGCGGTCCGTCGCCGGTGAGTGGCTGCTGTGGTTCGCCCTGGGCGACGGACCAGGAGACACGGACCTCTCACGGCAACCCCGTCATTCTGTCACCAAGTGCTGTGAATTCATCGCCAAATAGCGAACCGCCCCCGCGGACATCAACGCATCAACCTGGGAGCCCAATGACTGCCCCAGTGCTGAACCTCGCATAGCCGATCACGTTGCTGACACCGGATTGCCGCCCAGGGTGGTGGAGGTACGGCCTGGGCGAAGCCCGATTGGCTGACCTTTATGGGCCCTCCAACGAAGAATCCCCTCCAAACCGTCGCGATCTGGAGGGGCTCCCTTCGCTAGCTAGCGGTCGGTCTCCCACGTTCCGGTCGAGGCGCTGTATGTAGCGGTGAACGGATGCGGGTGGGCCGGCGATCCCCAGTGGAACCGCTCTTCGCCATCTTCGAATTCGTGTGCAGAACGTTGCGCGATGCCCACTACTTATTACCCCTTGCCTTCTGAGCCAGTGCACTAGCCGCCGCCGTTTTGGCGGGCTTAGTGGACCGCGGGTTCCTGAGTACGTTACTAGCGGCGGTGGCAGCCTTGCTGCCGGTTTGTTTGGCGTTTTTAGCCATGGTCAGTTGTTCCTTGCTGTCGTGATTGATCAGACGAGGCAAGGTCATCGGCGGCGAGCGACCGCCGATGACCGGCCTTGAGTCAGGCGCTTAGCGCCGAACCGGGGAGATACGGATGGTCCGCTTGATGCGGATCCGTACTGCGCGAGTAGCCATGTGGCTAGCTCCTTCCCGGGATCACCGGACACAAGACATGGAACGATGTCAAGATTGACAGTTTGTTAGAACCGCTCGTACTCTGTTGTGACGTTCTGGTAGAAGGAACGAAAAAACAACACAACACATATCTTGGGCCTTGACGCAAACGATCTGATTGCGTGGGCGTTGATCCCTATTTATTTGTTCAAAGCGCATGCCCGGTTACCGCCGGTCGTGCGCTTTGTCGTTAAGCCACCCATCGGGAGTGGTCCAACTCCTTACAGTCTACTTGCCAGCTCCGACACTGTTCGGCCGGTGGCACGCTGAAACTGTATGTCGATACTACATGTAGTGCAAGAGCCTCACGCGGACCCCAAGATGATGTATTACACGTATGTCATTTAACCCACCCGTAATCCACAGGAAGGGGTCCTCCAAATGTCCGGATTTCCGCCATTTCGGCGCACGGAATCCACACCCTGTGGAGTAGTGAGCCACATTAATCACTCCCGCGTGTCGCACCGCAGACGGCGTGTCGTCCTGGGAATATCCGTTTCGAAACTGCCAAGCGGCTATTCTTCGGCCCCCGAACGTGGGTCGGTTCGTGTCAATCCGGTTTCGGGACTGCCCCGGAATTCGTTGACTCTCGGGGTTTGGTGTCGCTAGGCGGCTTTGAGGCCGCTATTGATTGTCTCAAACTCGACCGGTGTTAGCCGTCCGAGGCGCCGCTGGCGGCGTTTCCGGTGGTACGTTTTCTCGATCCACGTCACGATGGCCAGGCGCAGGTCCGCCCTTGTGGACCATCGCTGGCTGTCCAGCACGTTCTTCTGCAGGAGCGAGAAGAAGGATTCCATGGCGGCGTTATCGGCGCACGCGCCGACCCGTCCCATCGATCCTGTGAGCCGGTTGCCCTTCAACGTCCGCACGAAGGCGTTTGAGCGGAATTGGGAGCCGCGGTCACTATGGATCACGGTTCCCTCCGGCTCCCGGAGCGCTATTGCGTTGTGCAGGGCCGAGACTGCCAGGGACGCCTTCATCCGGGAATCGATGGAGTAACCCACGATCCGGTTGGAGTAGACGTCTTTGATGGCGCACAGGTAGAGCTTGCCCTCGTCGGTCCGGTGCTCGGTGATGTCCGTGAGCCACAGCCGATCCGGTGCCGTTGCTGTGAAGTCCCGCCGGACGTGGTCATCGTGCACGGGCGGGCCGGCCTTGCGGGTCAGGCCGCGCTTCTTGGCGAAGACAGACCAGATCCGCTGGCTGCTGCACAGCCGTGCGACCCGGTTCTCTCCGGCGCTGAAACCCTGGTCTTCGAGCTCGTCGGCGATAAACCGGTACCCGAACCCCGGATCGTCCCGGTGGACGTCCACCGCCGCGTTGATCAGGTGGGCATCTGACCAGTCGCGCTCGGAGACGGGACTTCTCTTCCATTCGTAGAAGGCCTGTTTGGAGAAACCCAGCACCCGGCAGGCCACCGCGACGGGAATTCCGTCCGCGGCAAGGTCAAGGACCAGCGGAAACTTCATTTTGGGGGCAGCTCCCGGGCGAAGAAGGCCGCTGCCCGGCGCAGAATCTCGTTCTCCTGCTCCAGCAGCCGGATCCGCTTCCTGGCATCCCTGAGTTCTGCCGCTTCCTTCTCCGTCACTCCGGGGCGGACGCCGTCCTCGACGTCGGCTTTCTTGAGCCAGTTGTGCAGGGTCGCTTCGGAAATCCCGAAGTCTTTAGCGATCTGTGAGATCGGGGCTTCGTGCTTGCGTGCCACGGCGACCACGTCACGGCGGAACTCAGCGGGGAAAGGCTTGGGCATGTGAACATCCTTGCTGCAAGGACTGAATCCTCACAAGTCAGGAGTCAACAAAACCGGGGGCAGTCCCTTCCTGTCGAACGCGTCCGAATAAGGAACTTTTGTGGCCTTCCTCGAGCAGATGAAAATCCGTCTTTGAATCTGGGGCTGATTGGCTGGTTTATCCCTTTGTCTCCGAGCAGGTCTGGAAAAGTTTTGATGCTTTGAACAGCGAACTCTTCTTCGGTGCGGCACACTTCAGACAGTTGTATGAAGTGGTCTACTCAAACCTCATTTGGATTTTGCCGGACTGCGAAGTCGTTCCGGACAGGGAGAACATCGGCTGGCGCGGAGTCTGGACATGCGGTTGGCATGGCCAGCTCTGGGAGCGCGTCCCGTCGCCGGCCGCCGCGGTCGGAGAACTACGTATGCCTCGTAAGCGAGTGGCGGAGCCTTCGGGTCCATGGCAGGAGGAGCGGAATTCCTCGAAGCCCAGGCCCTCCAGCGTTTTGCGGTCCATATTTGATTTCATCGCCGCTCGGGGAATACCGATGGCAAGTACGTGCAGCAGGAGTGAGACAGCGATCCTCCTCGAAAACGAAGGCCCTACGGTTTGAGCATCGCCCCTTCCTCGACATGACCGCCGTCCATGTCATCGCCGGGTTGTCGAGACCGCTCGGTGTTGCCTAAATAAGGTATCGGTAGACCGTGGCGCGGGAGACTCCGAGCATCTTGCCAATGTCGGAGGCACTGATTCCTTTTCCTTTGAGTTCTTTGGCCCTGGCAGCGGCAGCGTCGTCTATTTTGCGGGGCCTTCCCCCGTGGCGGTTGTTGGCTGCGGCCGCGGCGAGTCCCGCCCTGGTGCGTTCGATCATCGTGTCCCGCTCCAGCTGCGCGAAAGCGGCCATGATCGTCAGCATGGCCGTACCCATGGGCCCGGTGGTGTCCAGTCCTTCGGTCAGAGAGCGGAAGCCTGCTCCCTGTTCCCGGATGTTCTCGATGACGTCTAGGACGTGCCGGGTGTTGCGTCCCAAACGGTCGAGCTTCCACACGATGAGCACATCGCCGGCCTCCAGCCGATCCAGGGCTCTCGACAACTGTGGGCGTTCGACCGTGGATCCGCTGACTCCATCGTCGGCAAATATCCGGACTGCACCGGCGGCCTTGAGTGCTGTGAGCTGCAGATCAAGGCTTTGTTCTGCGGTGGAAACCCTCGCGTACCCGATCAAGGCCATCGCCGACCCCAATATTCTCTTAATCCTGAACACTTGGCCGTTATGAGACTACCTGTTCTTGGACGGCATTTCGAGACGACCAGGTGTCCGTATCGCGGGGGCTTTCGAAGCCCATGGCTGAACGACCAGGCTGTCTCAGCAATTGATCGTTGTCGAGACGAACGGAAACCGCGTTGGGCCCATCATGCGATGCTTCACTACCCGCGCCCTGGAGATCCAGACCACCAACGGCGCCATCGCCCAGCGGGACTGGAGTACTGAGGAGTAGACCAAGCAGGGGGCCATGCACTCCTGCTCCCAGGCCGCTGTCCGCTTCGCCGAAGGACTCTCGGCCGGGGTGCCCCTCATCCCCGAGGGTGACATCGATTACCACAGTGAGCGTTTCACCCGTCTTCTGGTCGGAGGCGAAACGAACGTCAACACGATCATCGGCGAGACCTTCGGCGAGGGTCCTGGTGAGCCCGGCACAGGACCGCGTCAACGGCCGCCGACCCGAAGGCGTTCGCCTGCCCGAGCATTCGGACGCTGTGGTGGCCCTCTCCCCCGCCGCCCAGCGGATGAGGTCAAATCCCTGCGCCCGCAACCAGCAGTTGACCCGGGAGCGGCAGGGGGAAGTCCTTGACGCGCAGCGGGACGAACTCCCTTCAGAGATCCGCCACGCCGCCACGGCATCGGCTGCCATCCAGATGCTCAATGTGCCTCCCCAGGCAGCCACCCTCAGCGAACGCAGAGACGGTGCCGAGGTCACCTTCTTCGAGGCCGTAGACGCAGACGGTAACACCATCGTCAGCTAAAAAAAGACCTCGGCGACTGGGACAACCCCTGTAAAAGGACCGATCTTTCCGGGCCGCGACCCGACGCTCCGAGGAACGCCTCCGGGCCTCCGAGTTGCCACTGGAGAGCTGGGTCGTCATCGGCATCAACGACGCCATCAGGAAGGCGGCCGCACGCCTGGGTTAATTAGAAACGCTCCCCTGACGCGGCGCCGCTTCGCCGATAGCATGGAGCGTGTCCACTGGCACGCCGGCGGGCGAGAACCCCTGTGTGCGCTATGGCTTGGACACCTGCGATTCGATCAATGGAACTTCATGCCATAAGCCATGCCATAAGTCACGTAGGGCGATTCACCGTACGTCGGGTAGACCGTCAGGCACTGAGGCCAATGGCTCGTGCTGCCGTATCTCTCACATCACGCCTAATGATGAATA
This sequence comes from Arthrobacter sp. NicSoilB8, assembly GCF_019977355.1. Taxonomy (NCBI): domain Bacteria; kingdom Bacillati; phylum Actinomycetota; class Actinomycetes; order Micrococcales; family Micrococcaceae; genus Arthrobacter; species Arthrobacter sp. NicSoilB8. The sequence continues at coordinate 12,276 of NZ_AP024656.1, forward strand.
ACGCATTAAATGTCATTGACCGGACAGCTTGATAGAACGCACGTCGTCCTATATGACAACTCGTGGAAAATCCGGTGAGGGCATAAACATGAGTTCCCACGTGACCACATGCGGCACCTAACGCATGGCGTCAAGCACCGCGTCCAACGGTCTGTACGACGTGCCGTCCAGTTACCCACCCGACAGGACGCATTGTGAGGCCACTTATGCGTGTCACTGCCATCAATCACGCGGTAGTGCACATAGCGTTAAAGGCAGGAGCACCCGCCACCCACCATGTAGGAGAGTCACCGGCCGATGGCACGATCACTGCAAGCCCCAGTACCCCCGAAAACCCACGAAACACGGGCAATTGACCGGGTCGTTTCCCTGGCGAACGGCAAAGGGGGAGTGGGGAAGACCACGACTGCAGCCAACGTCGGCGGGTACGCGGCGCTGGCTGGCTCCCGCGTCCTGATGGTGGATCTGGACCCGCAGGGTGACCTGGCTCGTGACCTCGGCTATGAACGTCAGAGCGGCCGGGAACTGTTCCAGGCACTCATCGCCGGGACCGCGCCGATGATCCTCCGGAACGTCCGGGAGAACCTTGATGTCATCCCCGGCGGGCAGGACCTCGAGGACATCCAGGGCATCATGCTTTCCCGCTCCAGCCGTTCCGATGCCGGTGACTTCGGCGACATGCTTTACGCCGTCCTGGCGCCGCTGGCGGACGACTACGACCTGATCCTGATCGACACCCCGCCGGGGGAACGGATCCTCGTGGAGGGTGCCTTCGCCATCTCAAGTGCGGTCGTCATACCCACCCGCTCCGACGACGCAAGTATCGACGGTGTAGAGCGCATCGCACGCCGCTTCATGGCCGTCCGGGACCGGAACCCGAACCTGCAGCTGGCCGGCATCGTCCTCTTCGGTGTCGGACCGCGTTCGCTTCGCCTGGAACGAAGCGTCCGCGACACCCTGGAGGAGATGCTGGGTACCGTCGCACCGGTCTTCGAGACCCGGATCCGGAACCTGGAAAGCGCCAGCGCCGATGCTCGCCGCAAGGGCCTGCTGTTCCACGAGCTGGAGGGCGCAGTCACTGACGCCCAGAAGAAGCGCCTCAAGGCACTGCGGGCGGGGGAGAAGCCGGCTGACGGGTTCTTCTCGCGCAACGCCGGGGGACTGGCTGAAGAATACGAGCAGCTGACCGGGGAGATCCTGGCCCGATTGAACGAGATCGAGAGCGGGAACCAGGCATGAGCGGCCGCCAGAGCCTTGCCGGGGCGTTCGCGCCCGTCGCACCCGCCCGCGGGGTTGGACTGCAGGGGCTGCTGCCTCCGAAGCGGAGGAGAGGCACCCAAGCGCCGGAAGCAACAACCCACGACGAGTCCGTCGAAAGCCCCGTCCCGGAGCCCATTCAGGCACCGCCCGCCGCCGCACCCAAGCCCGAGGGGGAGCAAGCGCCTACAGTCGAGCTGGCTCCCCCTGAATTGGGGGAGCGGGACGAGCCGGAGCCGGCGTCAAAGCCAGCCGCCGCCCCGAAGGCCGCACCGCGGCAGCTGGCAGCCAAGAAGGCCGCTGCAGTACAGAAACCAGCACCAATGCATAAGGCATCCGAGACGGTGCCAGGGGCGCTGCGCAACGTCGGCGTATACCTGCCGCCGCAGCTGCTGGCCGAGGTCAAGGATGCGGTCTACCAGGGCCGAACCACATATGCCGACCTCCTCATTGATGCCTTTGACACTCTGACCGACGAGCAGATCGCGGCGGAATTCACTGCAGACACGGAGCTGACCAGCTCGGGCATGCCTCGGCGCGCACCCCGAAAGAGGGGAGAGGCCGGCATTCAGATCCAGTTGCGCCTCGACGGGCTGCAGGTTGCCTGGCTGGATGGGAAGGTCACCGAGTTCGACGCCCCGTCACGGAGCGCGCTCGTCTCGGCCGTCTTCAAACTCCACACCCAAGCGGGTCCAGCAGCGGGGGAGTGAGGATACACGTCAAGCAGGACTTCCGCCCTCACTTATGGCATGACTTATGGCATGAAAATGTGAGCTGCAGGAAGTCGGTCCTGCGGTGGGGAGTAGCTGCCCAAGGGCAGACCTTCGGCGTTGGACCTACCCGGCTCTGCTGAACGCGATGTCCGCCAGAGCCCAGTCATCCGGCGGACCCTCGAAGGCCTCCCATGGGTAGTCCTCCCCGGGCGAGAGGAGCTCGGCGACGGTGTTGACGTTGTGGGCAAGCCATTCGCGCCAGATGATCCGCTCGATCCGGTGCCGCTGCACCTGCGCGGCGACGGCTTCGAGAACACCGAGGTGTTCGGCGAGCTGCCTCAGCGACGTCGTTGCCACCACCGACCAGGACTTGCCGGCGTTCCGTGCCACCAGGTTCCAAGCGGCGAGTATTTCCAAGGCTTCGTTGACCGCTGAGCGGGAGAGCCGGGTGACCCGGACGAGTTCGGTGATCGGCAGTGCGGGGGAGTGCTCCAGGGCTTCGTAGACGAACGCGGCCGGCAGACCCAATTCCCTGAATGCCGGGCGGAGGGCGTGGATTTTCCCTTTCCGCCAGGACCCGTCCTCGGCCGCGGTCTTGAGCGCTTCGGGGACGCTGAGCATGTACAGATCGCCCTTTGTCCCGCGGGCTTCCTCAACCAGGGTGATGAGGGGATCCTTCTCCGCCCGGAGGGCCTTCAAATGCAGGGCCACCGTGGTGTGATCGAGACCTGTGGCCACGGCAATGGACCGGACCCCGAATTCGATGAACCGGGATGCCGTCATGTGGGCCGCCTCCCCCAGTGACCTCAGCACCATTCTTCGTGCCATCCCTATCCGGGATTCCGTGTAGTTCACCTCCCTGATTCGTAGCGCATTCCGCCAGGTCCGAATGAACCGATGCTCTGCATCGGGATTCGAGTTTTGGTTCAAGCCCTTCAGTGCCGGGGGCTGTGTATTTGGCTGGCTTGTGGGGGATCTACGGACATTGTTATTCCCGTCCCCGTTTGAGGGGTTTTTGCTCAGGTAGGCCACCGCATTGATCCAGTCACGACGCAGGGCCGGGACACGGTGACGGGAGGCATACCGGGCATAGAAGGAGGCGAGCCCTGGCCAGGTCCCCTGCATCATCCGGCGTTCGACGTCCACGAGCTGGAGGCCGGCTGCCGCGGCCCCGGTGACAATCGCCTGGCGGGCATCCGAATCGGAGGCGTACCGGTTCGAGTCGTAGAGCCCGGTCTGCGCCATCAACTGAATGACCCTAGATATCCGCCCCGCCGGAGGCGTGATCGCCGGCGCATCCTCGGCCACAGGAGTGAAGGTCGTCTCGAGCCGCAGCGCCCGGACCGCGTTGATCTCCCCCGCCAGGTCAGCGTTCATGGCCGCCCAGATGCCAGCGGAGTTGGGCCGCCGGGCGACGTCGTAGGCCATGGACAAGCTCATCGCGAGTTCCTGGTGGCCGCCGCGCTTGTGCGGGGACCCGGGTGTGCGCATGCAGCCATGGAGAAGGTTTTGGTGCGGGGTCTTGTCCAGGGTCCGGTACCGGGTGCCCAGCGCCTCGACAAGATCACGCGCTTCAGAAAAGGTGACCCGCTGCGCCAGCGGGATGTAAACGTGGCGGCCCCCGTTAGGTGAGTAGTCCTCAATCCAGCGGGCACCGACCGAGTGCAGCCAGGTCTGAACGGCCCGGACATCAGCCAGCACCCAGTCGACGCCGGCTACCGAGGAGTCGAAGTCAAGGAATATCGCGGCGCACGTTCCGTCTTTTCCGAAGATCCGGACGGCAGCAGGGAATGTGGGCAGCGCCTCAGTGAGAGCCCGCTCGTGCTTCTGCGGGTAGGTCTTTCCGGCGTCCCTGGAGAGCCGAACACGCGGCTGACCTGCGAGGATAGGCGCCAAAGCAGCCCACGCGTCAGCGGGCGAGTATGCCGAGTAAGAGTTGCGCGACACGCCAACGGTAGGTATAGCTGGCGGCGCACATGATTGTCCATGTACGATGAGTTTGTTCCTGTTCAGGGAATAGCAAAGGGCCGATCCTGCCAGATCGGTTTCATAGCAAAACTGAAGGACCTGAGAAGGTCCATCTACGATTTACGAACTGTCTCGCCGGCAAGCAAATCCAGTTCGTGAATCAGAAGCTTCGAAGGCCCGCCTAGTGCGGGCCTTCAACTTTTTAAGAGGCTAATGCGATGGGGAGCTCCTGCTGGTACTCGTGCTGATCAAGTGCCGCCAGGTCAGACTGCAGCTGTGGTTCCACTGCCGACAGGACGTACTCAGATACGGTTAGGCCTTTGGCTGCTGCGACCTTAGCAATGCCGTCAGCGGTGCATTCCGGGCTTCGGAAGCCAATAAATTTGCGCAGGCCCTTGCTGGGACGCCCGCCGCCTCGATTAACTGCTACTGCCGTCATGTGCTTAGTCCTTTGAATCTCGTACCGGAGCCGTAGAGCCGGTAGTGCTTCATCGTTCGTTGGTGCTGCAGCTGCTTCCGGATAGAAACGAATCCTTCATGCGGCTGTCTTGAAGCTACCACCACGGAATTACAAGTTCGGGTATTTGTTTTCTGAAAACGGGCGCGTGTCGCGTTTTCTGAAAACGATTGACTTCGGTGCCGGGCCGCCGACGATGGAGCTGCGCCGCACACAAACGGGCATGAATGCATCAACCCGACCCTGCGTCGACAGACGCCCCGACCACGAACAACGACTTCGTGCCCACCGTCTCGGTGAGTTCGGCTTCGCCGGCCACATGTCCGCCGAAGAGATCCCCCAGGTCACCGCCGAGCTGAACGCTTCGCCAGCCTTCCGGGATGAAAACATTACCGCCGTTGCCGACAGTGTCCATTACGACACGGCCGGACGCCTCATCAGCGACGCCCTGGCGGTAGACGAAAGCATCGTCCACCTGACCCGGCTCGGGCACGAGGACCAAGCCGCCGCCCTCCGCCGCGTGCTGGCCAAGGACAGCCAGCCGGCCCAGGCGACTTGGGCCCGTTCTCTGCTGGCCGGCCATTGCTCCAATATCTCACAAAATGAGAAAAATTGAAATTTGGCACTAATCGAGTAAATCTAGCTCAGCGCTTCCAGGCCCGGCGGACCATGGCGTCTACGGCCTCAGCGTCGTCAGAGGAGCTGAGGCCAGAGTTAAAAACGCCCCGGAATAGGTCCCGGGTTGCCAAGAAGGACCTGAAGTACTGTCCGCGGCGGTCGATTCGTCGAGCCTGCACGCCAAGGAATTTAGCTGCTTCCCGTCGATTCATTCCGGAGACGATGCAGATTTTCACTGCTTGGAAGATGACCCTGTAGGCAGCTTCGTCTTCTTTGTGGACCTTGGTGAGGACGCGTTTGACGGCCAGCTGGGCGTCTTGCGGCGTCGGATTCATGAGGCAGCCTTTCTAGTCGATCAAGAGAGCCGAGCGAAGCTCGGTCTGCGCTCTGCGGTTCTTCCGGGCATAGGCGAAGAGTGCCAGGCCTATTACCACGAAGGCCGTGGAGATGTAGGAGACAATCATGAAGAGGTAGGTGACGTCGCCGGTCGCGCTCAACTCGACCGGATAGGTGAAGGCGCGCATCAGTGACAGCGTAAAGCCGGAAGCAATAAGCCCGGACGCGAGCCGGCCGACCCGTAGGGGATTCTTACGGGAGTCCTTGTAAGCAGGCCTGATGAGGGGGGCGACGATGTAGGCGACGTAGGCCAGCACGAGCCACGTATTCAGGCGCACGCTCGGTTGTGCAGCGTAATCCAGCAGCTGCGGGGACGGATTCGGGGCGTCGGTCGCCAGCAGGGTCCCAAGTAGGCCCGTGGCGATGATTCCCAGCGTAGTCGCCCCTGGCACCCCGACAGTCCACCGACGAGCGAAAGGTGAGCCGTAGGCAATGCTGAGGTGGCCGCCCAGGAATGCAACGGCGACGAGGGCAAAGTATTTAGATATCAGGTCCGTGCCATTGGTCAGCGGCATGAGCGACTCCATACCCATGTAAACCGGGGGCAGGAGCAGCAGATAGGCCAGGGTCAGGAAAATACCCGAAAGGGCGATGCTGCTGGCTCTTCCCTGCAGTGCGTGCTGGTGTCCCAGCACAGGGGTATTGATGCGCTTGAACGTCAGGCTGCCCAGGAGAATGAGCATCAGGCTTACCGGGACGACGGTGAGCGGGCTCATCCCAGGAGTTCCGTCATTCTCTCCGCGTATTCGCGGGCTTCCTTCCGCTGCTTCACACGCCTCTGCAGGAGATGAATGCGCGCAGAAATGGCCTCGACCAAAACATCGTCAGAAACTTCAAGCAGCTCATCCTCGCGTGCCCGGATCTGCCACCCGCCCTCGGCCGGAGTGATCAATTCAGTCACCACAAGGCCGGTCGCGTACGAGGTTCCACCGGCCCGGGACGCCGCAATGGCCAGATAGGGATTGAGCTTGTTCTCGGTGAGCTGAGTAGCGATATAGGTGAGTGCCATGCCCGTTTCCTCGGACATTTTCTGGCGGATGTCTCCTGGGTCGATGGAGTCGATCCAGGCCCGGACAGAGCCGTCATGGGGAAAGGCAATGAGGTCGATTCCCTTGCGCATCTCACGGGGATAGTGCTTTCGAGAGGTGCGAAACTGCAGCTCAGCCATCAGGTCTGCGTGGTGGATCTGACTCAGGACCTCTGCGGCGGAGGGCTCTATGGGCCGGGATTTGATGACCTGGTACGGACTGAAGACGCTGAGGGCATCGATGACGTTCGTGTCGGTAGCCCGCGCAACGGCGATCACTGTGGACTCGGCAACATTTCCACGCCGGAGCTGATTGTTTAGAGTGCCCCGATTTATACCGGTCAACGCACTCAGCGCAGTCGGGGAAGGGCTGAGGGATCGCCCTTTCAACCATTCCCGAAATTCGGCGGCTGAGACGGGCACGGACACTCCTTAGACAAAAGGCACAGACAAGCACGGGCGATCAATACCTGCTACGTTTGAGCCAATAATTAAACAAGTCTTGATATTTCAAGATTTGTATTAGTTCTGCGTAGCTTCTGGGATCGAGTTTAGCCGGGGCCAGCCTACGAGACATGACCGCAAGGCAACACAGCACAGAAACGCAGGGGGAAGCCGTGAGCCCGTCCAGGATGCTCAGCACCGGTGCCGCCGTCGCAGCCCCCGTGCTGGTGCTCGGTCTGCTCTTCTCCCTGGTCCTGGTGCTGGCCCCCGCCAAACCTGCTGCGGCCGACTGCGGTCCGGCCATTTCGGTCGGTATCGATGGCAGCACCAAGGTTTATGGGTATACCCAGGAGCAGTTGAAGAACGTCGCCGCCATCATGGGTGCCGGCAAAACCCTGCACCTGTCGGCCAGGGGTCAGATGGTCAGCGTCTTGGTGGCCTTGGGGGAGTCGGGCCTGCGGGTGCTGGATACCGGCGACGGTGCCGGGCCCGATTCCCGGGGGTTGTTCCAGCAGCGCGGCAACGGCGCGTGGGGCTCATACACAGACCGCATGAACCCCACCATCAGCGCGACGAACTTCATCAAGGCCCTGCAGGCCGTGCCCGGCTGGGAGCTGTTGGAGCCGACCCTTGCCGGTAACAAGGTCCAGCGCAACACCGACCCCTACCACTACCGGAAGTACTGGCCCGAGGCCGTCAAACTCGTCCTGGCGCTCTCGACCTCGAAGCTCTCCCTGCAAGGCAGGGACTGCGCGCTCCCGGGACAATCCGGGGCGGGGGATGACTACCCGTGGAAAAACTCCCCGACCTGGTTGCAGGCCGGAGCGAACACCGCCAGCACCTCACCGCTGGGCATGTACTACCGCGAGTGCGTGGACTTCGCCCTGTGGCGGGTGAACCAGCAGATGGGCTCAACGGGAGCTCCGTTCAAGGTCCTCAACGGCACCTTCCGCCCGGACGGGCAGCAGCTGGGTTCCGCGGTGACGTGGAAGGCCGGCTGGGATGCCAAGGGCTGGCCCACCGGCAGCACCCCCCGGGTCGGTGCCGTTGTCTGGTACGCCCCCGGCGCCGGGGGAGCGGACTCGACCTTCGGCCACGTCGCCGTGGTGAAGGCCGTCAACGCTGACGGGACCTATCTGGAGGAGGGCTACAACGGCAACCCGGCCCCGGCGGACCACAGCTACTACGCCCGGACGGTGGCCAACACTGTCCCCTCCGCTTTCCTGTACCTGCCCACCCAAGAGGAGAAGAAGTGAAGAAGCCCTTGACCCTGCTCGCCGTGGCGCTGCTCTGCGTGTCCTGCGCACCGGTGGCGAACACGACGCCGGCACCGGCGGCATCAATTAGCAAGCCCACAGGGTCCGCGCCGGTCTCATTGAGCGCCAACAGCGGACCCCAGGCACCGGGCGGCACTATCCCCGCCACCATCGGCATTACTTGGGATCAGGCCAGCAAGGACGAGGCCATGGACGTCGCAGAGAACGCTATGACGGACTTCGCCCGCCCCGCCATGGGGGATATGCAGTGGGCCAATGACCTCGCCCGGTGGCTGACCCCGCAGGCCACCGCTGACTACTCGGCCGTGGACCCGGCCAACATCCCGGCCAGCCGCGTCACCGGCCCCGCCGCCCTCGCAGTCGATGAAGCCAACGGCTTCGGCGTCATGGCAGCGGTCCCCACCAACGCGGGAATCTACACCGTGCAACTGCTCCGCACCGGCAAGGACGCCCTGTGGAAGGTCAACCGGTTCACCCCGCCCTCGTCCTAACCGCCGCACCCTCCATCCCCACACACGTAAGGAAGAAGCTCATGGGTACTACACCAACCGAAGTCATGGCCTTTCCCAACATAAGGGCCATCGTCCGGGACAACGGCACCGCCGAGGTCGTCGTCGCGGGCAACTCCCGCATCGTCCCTGCCGGGGACTCCGTTCAGGAACTCCGCAACAGCGCCCTGGCCCTCATCGTGGGCGAGGCACAGACCCTCCAGCGCCCCGTCAGGGCTCGGATCGAAGATCCTGAGGGCCACGGTGAACTCATCGTCCACCCGGACAACAGGATCGAATCCGTGTCCTATGACCCCCGGCAGACCCGCCGCCGGGCAGAAGCCCCGGAAACCACACCGAAGGCAGCCGGGCCGGCTATCATCGAGACCGTCCCCGCACCGGAGCCCGTGGCCGCTCCTGCCACTGCATCACCGGTGGACGCCCAGCCGTGGCCACCGGCCCCCGCGACGGTCGCCCCGGAACCGCTGTCAGCTGCCGTTGTTGAGGAAGCCGCACCGACGCGGCGCAGCCTGAAGGAAACTTCGTTTCTGGTCAGCGCCCCGGTGCTGGAACCGGCCACGCAGGGCTGGCGGGGAACGCTCACGCGCCTGGGACTGCGGATGGATCCCTCGGAGGAAGAATTCGCGGAACGGGAGGATATCCGCACGGTGAGCCAGCACTGGCCAGGCCCGCGGACGATTGCCGTGGTCAACCGCAAGGGCGGGGCGAACAAGACCCCCACCGTGGTGATGCTCTCGGCAATCCTCGCCCGCTACAGCGGCGCCGCCACGGTCGCGTGGGACAACAACGAGTCCCAGGGCACGCTCGGGTGGCGGACGGAAAAGGGCTCCCACGACCGCAGCGTCCTGGACCTGATCGACGCCTCCACCGAACTGCTCTCCCCGTCCACAAACGCGGCCGAAATCGCCAAGTTCGTCCACCACCAGACCGCGGACAAGTTCGACGTCCTGCGCTCGGACGAAAACGAGGAAGGCGACCACGAAGTCACCGCCGATGAAGTCGACATTGCCCACCAGGTTCTCACCCGCTATTACCGTCTTGTGGTGATGGATTCGGGCAACACGGCCCGGGCCGCGAACTGGCGCCGGATGATCGATCACACCAACCAGCTCGTCGTCCCGGTCACCGCCATCGAAGACCGCGCAGAAGCCGCCAGACTGACGCTGCAGACGCTGGAATCCCGTGGGGGGCACGACGCGGAACTGGCCCGGGGCGCCGTCGTCATCGTCTCCGAGTCCACCGACGCCAAGCGCAGCATGAGCGGCGAGGCTCTGAAACGGGCGAAGGACGAGGCCCTGCGGATCGCTGACGGCTTCGCACCCTTCGTCCACGCCGTCGTCCGGATTCCTTACGACCCGGCCCTGGTCAATGGGCCCATCCGCTACGAAGCCCTCCAACCCGCCACCCAGCGGGCCTGGCTCGCGGCCGCGGCAGCCGTCGCCGCTGGCTTCTAAGCCACCCACCACCGGACTCTGAAAGGAGGCAACCATGCAACAGTCCCTGAACCCCTGGATCACCCGCCCGGCTCCAGCCGACGACGCGGACACGGCATCCCCGGAAGCGCACGTGCCGCCGCCGGCAGCCATCAATGCGCCGCTCAGGGGAATGGTCGAACCGGACGCCGCAGACCGGCTTGGCCGCTGCACCGTCCCAGGCTCCGCAGCACTGTGGGTCACCGGGACCCACGGTGGATCCGGCGAAAGCCGCATCGCCGACCTGATCGAAGGGGCGCGGACCACGGCTCACTGCTGGCCTGTCCTCCAGGACGGCGGCAAACCGCGGGTGCTGCTGGTTTGCCGTGCAGACATGCGGGGCCTGACAGCGGCCCGGAGCGCTCTGACCCAGTGGGCATCAGGGGCGGCACCCGATCTTGATCTGCTCGGCCTCGCCGTCCTGGCGGACGCCCCGGGCAAGACCCCCAAACCCTTGCGGGACTTCGCCACCATCGTCGGCGGGGGAGCGCCCCGGCTCTGGACGCTGACCTGGGTCGAAGCCTGGCGACACGGAGACTCCACGACCCTGCCGCCGGCCCGCGAGTACCAACGCTTCATCACTGACTTAGCCGCCCTGGCTGCCGACACCACACCAAGCATCACCAATTGAAAGGTCTCACCATGAACCCCTTCGCTGTACTTGACGGAAGCGTCATCCCCAACCCCACCCCGGTCGTCCCGGAACAGGCCAAAGGCCTACTGACTGTCCTGAACTGGGCCTCCGGCATCGGGCTGGTCCTCGGCGTCCTGGGCGTCATCATCGTCGGCATCGGCATGGTCATCCAGCTCCGCCGCGGCGAAGGCGGCGAGTCCATCGGCAAGCTCGGCTGGGTCCTGGCCGGCTGCATCATCATCACCGGCGCCTCCGGCATCGTCCGCGCCTTCGTCTAAACCCGCAACTACCGGAGAGGTTCATCATGAGCGAATCCACCCAAAGCAGTACCGAACGCAGCCCGTTCACCAAGCCCGGATTCATCATCTCGGCCGCCCTGGTCATCGCGCTGATCGCCGCCGTCGTCGTGATCTCCTTCCTCCCCAAGGCAGACAGCACCGCCCAACAGCCGCCCGCCTCATCGCCTGCCGGCGCCTCGCCGCCGACAAAGTCAGCCGACGCGACCGAAGGAAGCGTTTGCGGGCTGCCCTCAAGCACGGAGACGGCTCTTGGCGCAGCGCCGAAGTCCAAGTGGGAACTCGTCGGCAAAATGGCGGCACCCACTGACCCCAAGACCTTCGGCCCAGGCGTGACAGACGGGGACGGGTTCCGGTCATGCTTCGCCCAGAGCCCCACGGGAGCCCTCTACGCAGCCGCCAACATGATCGCGCTTGGCTCTTCCGGGACACAGGATGAACTCAAGCTCGCCGACAAACTTCTGGTGGCGGGCCCAGGACGTGACGCGGCTATTAAGGCTGCCAAGACGCGGACTTCGACTGCGGGAAGCGGTGAGACCGCTCAGATCAGCGGCTTCCTGCTTAAGTCCTACAGCCCGGCCGAGGCAGACGTCGATCTGGCTATCAAACTCCCGAACGGCGCGCTGGCGCATTCAGTCCTTTCGCTTCGCTGGGTAGCCGGAGACTGGAAAGTGAAGTCCTCTGATGATGGCCAAGTATTCAATGGTGTCGCCCAGCTCGGTGATCTGAGCGGTTTCATCCTCTGGTCAGGCGTCTGACATGGCTGAGTGCAGTCTGGGGGACATGACATGCGTGGCGGGCAACATCGCCTCCGGTGCGGTCAACGACGCCATAACGAACCTGGCGAAGTCGATCATGGAGGGCATGAGCCAGATGGTGACCACGCTCTCCACCTTCTGGGTGTCCATGCCCACGGCCAACCTCGCATCCCAGGACGGGCTCACCCCCAGTCCTGTGGTCGGGTTCGTCAATTCGGAACTGGGCTACTGGACGCTGGCGCTGGCGGTTTTGTCGGTCATCCTCGGCGGCACCCGGATGATCTGGGAGCAGCGCGGGGCACCGTTGAAGGACCTGCTCCGGTCCCTGCTGACCCTCACCCTGGTATCCGGGCTCGGGCTTGCGGTGATTTCCATTCTGGTGATCGCCGCCGATGCGTTCTCGGCCTCGATTATCGACCGGGCAACTGACGGCAAGGGCTTCGCCCGCGCGATGGCCATCCTGGTGATGACAAACCAGACCGGCGTCGGGGTCTTCATCCTGATTATCCTGGGCCTGATGGGTTTGCTTGCCGCCCTCGTCCAGATCGTCCTCATGATCGTCCGCGGCGGCATGCTCGTAATCCTGGCCGGCATCCTCCCGACCACGGCGGCGTTCACCAACACCGAGATGGGACGCCAGTGGTTCCAGAAAGCCATCGGCTGGACCATCGCGTTCATTCTCTACAAGCCCGCCGCGGCCGTCGTCTACGCCGTGGCCTTCAAGCTCATGGGATCCTCGCGCGGCGGGAACATCCTGCTGGGATCCATTACCGGCTTCGCCCTCATGATTGTCGCGCTGCTGGCACTGCCGGCATTGATGCGCTTCGTCACTCCGATGGTCGGAGCTGTCGCTTCCGGTTCCGGCGGGGGAGCCGGAGCGGCGGTGGGGGCCATGGCCACCGGTGCCGTCTCCATGGGCCGTTCCGGCAGTGGACGCGGCAACGCATCCCCCACACCGGGAAGCCAGCCCGGCCAGACGAGCGCCAGCGCACAGGGCAGCAAGGGCGCAGGCGGCAATAACGGCGGCAACGGCAAACCCACCCCTGGCTCAACGGGCCCCGGAGGGGCGCCCGGCAAGGGCACCACCGGAAGCGCCGCAGCCGCCGGGGCAGGCACCTCAGGCCCGGTTGCAGGAGCCGGCGCTGCCGCTGGCGCGGTTACCGCCGGTGCAGGGGCCGCATCGGGAGCGGCCAAAGCCGCCGGCCCGGCCGGACTCGCCGTCGCCGCAGGAGCACACGTAGCGTCCAAGGCCGCGTCGGCCGCACAACAGACCGCGCAGGATTCAACCGGCCAATCAGAACCAACGGAGGGCCCCAGTGGCAGCAATTAATACCGAATACAAGGAACCGTCCTACGGCAACTGGCGCGTTCCCCGCTCCGCAGGGCTGGGAAGCCTGGGCGCGATCGGCACCGGCATCGTCATGACCGGTCTGCTGGCCGGCATCATCACCTTCGCCATCTGGGGCCTGCTGCCGGGCCTGAGTGTCCTCGCCCTCGCCGGGCTGCTCGTGCTGCTTCTGACGGTCAAGGACAAGCACGGACAGTCCATCGTGGACCGGTTCGCGACGCGGATGAACTTCCGTCTCGCCCGTTCCGGCGGGACCAACCTCTACCGTTCCGGCCCGCTCGGGGTCACCGGGTGGGGGATGTTCCAGCTCCCGGGCCTGGCCGCGAAGTCCCGGCTGTATGAGTTCAACGACTCCTACAACCGCCCGTTCGCCATGCTTCACGTCCCGACGACGAACCACTTCACCGTGGCCTTCTCCACCGAACCAGATGGTGCGTCCCTGGTGGATCCGGAACAGGTCGACGCATGGGTCGCGAACTGGGGCGGCTGGATCGCCGGACTCGGGGATGAAGCCGGGTTGGAGGCCGCGGCCGTGACCGTGGAGACCGCACCGGACTCCGGTTACCGGCTGCACAACGAAGTCGAAATGAACATCCACCCCGATGCCCCGGAGCCCGCGAAGGCGATCCTCCGCGAGGTTGTCCGCACCTACCCGGAAGGCTCGGCCACCGTCCGGGCCTGGGTGTCCCTGACCTTCACCGCCGCGCTGCGCTCCGGATCCCGGAAGCGCGAACCCGAAGACGTCGCCCGGGACCTCGCATCCCGGGTCCCCGGGCTCGGTGCCCGGCTGCAAGCCACCGGCGCCGGCATCGCCCGGCCCATGTCCGCGCAGGAACTCTGCGAGGTCGTCCGCATCGCCTACGACCCGCCCGCGGCGTTGATCCTTGATGAAGCCCACGCCGCCGGATCCCCGGTCGACCTGACCTGGGGTGAGGTCGGGCCGTCCGCGACGCAGGCGAGCTGGGATGACTACCGGCACGACGGCGCGTTCTCAGTCTCATGGACCATGACAGGTGCCCCGCGCGGGTCGGTGAACTCCTCCGTTCTGTCCCGGCTGCTGGCCCCGCACGGGGACATCGACCGCAAGCGCGTTTCCCTGCTGTACCGGCCGATGGATTCCGCCCGGGCCGCCGCCGTGGTCGAGCGGGACCAGAACAACGCCAACGTCCGCATCACCTCCGGAGGGCGCCCGTCCGCCCGCGCCCTCGTCGATGCCCGCTCCGCCGCACAGACCGCCCAGGAAGAAGCCCAGGGCGCCGGGCTGGTGAACTTCGGCATGGTTGTCACCGCCACCGTCACCGACCCCGCCCGGCTCGCCGATGCTGTCGCCGCCGTGGAGCAGACCTCCGGCACCGCCCGGGTGCTGTTGCGCAGGGCCTACGGTTCTCAGGACACCGCCTTCGCCGCGTCCCTGCCGCTCGGACTGGTCCTGCCCCGTCACATCCTGCTGCCCACCGAAATCAGAGAGGCCCTCTAAATGGCACCCGTGTGGCCTCTCCGCTCAAAGACAGTAAAGACAGTAAAGACAGTATTCGGTACCGACGACCTGCCCGTGAAGCCGACGAAGTCCGGCAGCGTCCGTGGACGCGCGCCCGGGTCCCGTGGCTGGGGCGGCCGCGGGGGAGGGGCTGCCGCCCTGGTCCCGGCGGCGCGTGAATACCGCGGGACCACGGTGCAGGTCTGCGGGCTGTGGCCGTTTTCCTCGGGTACGTCCTCGCCCATGGTCGGTGTCCCGCTGGGCCGGCACGAGGAAACCCAGGCCACGGTCTGCTGTGATCCGATCAGCTGGTTCCAGCGCGCCCACCTGATTTCCAACCCTTCCGCGTTCATCCTGGGTAAGCCCGGTCTGGGCAAATCCACGCTCGTGCGCCGCATGATGCTGGGCCTCTCCGGCCAGGGCGTCCACCCCCTCGTGCTCGGGGATTTGAAGGGCGAACATGTGGACGCCGTTCGCGCCATCGGCGGGCAGGTCATCGAACTCGGCCGCGGCCGCGGCTTCCTGAACATCCTCGATCCGGGACAGGCTATTGAGGTCGCCCAGCTCCTCGAGGAACGCGGTCACCATGAAGCCGCCGTCCGGGTCCGGGCCGATGCCCACGGCCGGCGCCTGACCATGGTCGTTTCCCTCATCACGATCAGCCGGAACAGCCCGCCCACCGATCAGGAACAGACCATCCTGGACCGCGCCCTGCGGGTCCTCGATGACTCCTTCGACGGTGTTCCGGTCCTGAATGACCTGCTCGGCGTCATCATCGCCGCCCCGGACGAGCTGCGCCAGGTCGCGCTGGACCGGGGAGACATGACCGTCTACCTGCAGGAAACCCGTGCACTGGAAGCAACCCTCCTCGGACTGACCGGCGGCGGGAAACTCGGGGAAATCTTCTCCCGTCACACCACGAACCCAATGCGGCGCGACCGGGCCGTCGTCTTCGACGTCTCCAGCATCGATGAGACAGAAACGGACCTGCAGGCCGCCGTGCTGCTGGCGTGCTGGTCCTACGGCTTCGGCACCGTCAACGTCGCCAACGCCCTCGCCGACGCCGGGCTGGAACCGCGGCGGAACTACTTCGTCGTCCTGGATGAGCTCTGGCGGGCACTGCGCGCCGGCAAGGGCATGGTGGACCGGGTGGACGCCCTGACCCGGCTCAACCGCTCGGTAGGTGTCGGGCAGGTCATGATTTCCCACACCATGTCCGACCTGCTGGCGCTCCCGGCAGAAGAGGACCGGATGAAGGCCCGTGGCTTCGTTGAACGCGCCGGCATGGTCATCTGCGGCGGCCTTCCCGCCTCGGAGATGCCACTGCTGACCGCAGCGATCCCGCTCTCGCGACAGGAACAGCAGAAGCTCATCTCCTGGCAGGACCCGCCGGCCTGGGACTCGCGCGGCGGCGACGTCGAACCTCCCGGACGCGGGAAATTCCTAATCAAGGTCGGCGGCCGGCCCGGCATCCCCGTCCAGATCGGCCTCACTTCCATCGAGGCCTGCCTGAACGACACCAACAAACGCTGGCACGCCCCGGCAGAGTCCCTGGCCGAAGCGTCCGCTCCGGTCCGGGAAGAGGGTGCGGCATGAGTGCTCCGAACCGTAAAGGCACCGGCATGGGCGACGGGCTGGGGATCTGGCTGTCCATCGGCGCAGCTGTCGTCATTGGGGGCGGGGCCTGGGTCTCGGCACATCTCGGATCCTGGATGGCCGGTCTCGCGTCGGCCCCGGCCCACCCGATTGATCTGGTGGCCGGGCTGGCCAAGGGCCGGGTGCCCTGGCCGGTCCAGTCCACCATCGTCGCCTGCGTGCTCCTCGGAATATTGATTGCCCTGACGGTGACGGTGCTGGTGGTCCGGGCCCGAACGGCGCACCAGCGCACCCGGGTGGATAAGGCCGCCGTCCACATGGGCCGCGGCAAAGACCTCGATCATCTGGGCACCAAAGGAGCCACGGCCACCGCCGTACGTCTCGGCGTGGAGAACTCCACAGGGGTGCGGCTTGGCCGCAGCGTGGCCGGGAAGCGCCCGCTGTGGGCGTCCTGGGAGGACATGCTGATCCTCATCGCCGGTCCCCGCACGATGAAGACCACCTCCTACGCCGTCCCGGCAATCCTGGACGCACCCGGCGCGGTGATCGCCACCTCGAACAAGCGCGACATCGTCGACGTCACCCGTCCGGTCCGGGCTGAGGCCGGCGCCGTGTGGGTCTTTGACCCGCAGGCCGTCGCCGAAGAAGACCCCGCCTGGTGGTGGAACCCGCTGTCCTACGTGAAGAACGAAGCGACGGCCGGGAACCTGGCCCAGCACTTCGCCAACGGCTCCCGGGAACCCGGGACCAAACCCGATGCCTACTTCGACCCGGCAGGGCAGAACCTGCTCAAAGCCTTCCTGCTCGCCGCCTCCCTCGGCTCCGCCCCGGTCACGCAGGTCTACACCTGGCTGACCCGCCCGCACGACGAGGCCCCCGCCGAACTGCTCAGGACCGCCGGGTATGACTTGCTCTCGGACATGATCAGGGGCCACATCCGCGAACCGGAAAAGCAGCGGGCCGGCGTTTACGGCACCGCCCGGCAAATGGTTTCCTGCCTGACCGACCGTGAGGTCAGCCAATGGGTCACGCCGGCGCGGGACACGACGGTGGCCACCGACCCGCGGCCGCAGTTCGTCCCCGAGGACTTCGTGCGCGGCAACGGCACGCTCTACAGCCTCTCCCGCGAAGGCGTCGGCACCGCCGGCCCCCTCGTCACCGCCCTGACGGTCGCCGTCGTGGAAGCGGCCGAAAAATACGCCACCTCCCAGCCCGGCGGCCGGCTCGCTACCCCGCTCCTCGGGATCCTGGATGAGGCGGCGAACGTCTGCCGGTGGAAGGCGCTGCCGGACCAGTACAGCCACTACGGCTCCCGCGGCATCATCCTGATGACCATCCTGCAGTCCTGGTCCCAGGGTGTGGAGGTCTGGTCCCTGGAAGGGATGCGGAAACTCTGGTCCGCGGCGAACGTGAAAATCTACGGCGGCGGCGTCTCCGAAGTCGGCTACCTCGATGAGCTCTCCCGCCTGATCGGCCAGTACAGCTACATCAACGTCTCCCGCAGCCACAGCAAAACCGGATCCTCCTCCTCCCGGCAGGAGAACAAAGACGAGATCCTGTCCGTCGCCGACCTGACGGCACTGCCGCGGTTCCGGGCCATCCTGCTCGCCTCCGGCGCCCCGGCCACCATGATCGAAACCATCCCGTGGATGAACGGCCCCCACGCCCAGAAGGTCAAAGACTCCCTCACCGACCGGGAGAAAGTCGACCGCGAGCCTGTGGCCGTCCCCGCGCACAACCCATGGACGAACACCGCGTGAGTGAAGAGTTCGGGGACGCGTTCGGCGACGAAAAGGCCAGACCCACAACGAGCGGCCACAGCCATGACGAACCTGAACCGGAGCTGGTCTACTCCAGCGCCGTTAAGTTCTTCGCCGAGCTCCTGGCCCCGTCCTACGTCCGGGAAGTCAACGAAGGCGCAACCTTCGCCTGGTGCCCCGAGTGGTATAAACACCCAGAAGCCCTGATCCGAATGGAAGCTATCTGGCGCGCCTGGGAACACCTCCGGCTCGAACCTGCCCTCGGCATCAGCGCCTGGTGGCTGAACCATGCCGATCCGCACATGCGCGTCCTCATGGACACCGAAGGTCCCTTCAAGAAGTGCGCCTACGACGGTCATAAGCCACCGACCGAGGAGAAAACAGGCCTGCCTCACAGCGTCCCGGAGGAAGGAATCTTCGACTGAACCGGCGACTAATTCGTTGTTGGGGCAGGAACGACTGGGCACCCGAGTGAGTTGCCCGCTTCCTCAGAGCCCGGATTCGTCGAGATGCGCCGGGGTGCTAGTACGGGATTAGTTGGTGAGCTACGCCTGCGGACATCAAGCTCTGCGTTCGTCCCGGATGATGACGACGCAAAGCCGGACGATCCGAGCATCAATTAGTCAGTCCTGATGGCAGTGCGGAGTCGACGCGTCCGGAGTCAGTTGCGTTACAGTATTTGACTGTAACTTAATTTCCCTTTAGTCTAGCCCTAGAAGCGGCCCGGACGACTCTCAGTCTCGACTGGCTTCTCTTCGGCGGAAACCTACTCCTAGGATGGCCCGGCCTGCTGCCGCACTGGGAGGAGCGGCCGCGGGGGTGGGCCCTCTGGCGCTTTTCTATCGGCCGGAAAGCCAGAAGGCCGCCGTCGGTTCAAGACGGCCGCCTGGCAACGGCGTTGACGGATATCCGGCAGTAAGGAAGATAAGCATGTACTACAGGCATGATGATTGGCACAGCCTGCAAGGAGCGGAAGTGCAGGTGTGGCGTGGAGCGACCCTGCTGCGGACCGGCGTGATAGACGCAGCGACAGAGGATTCAACCATTGCTTGGATTGCAGCAGATGCCAATGACCGGAGGTGGCTGGTCGACAAGGCCAGCGGATTCCAGCTGAAAATTAGTACCAACCAGCTGATCTTGCGTTCCTTGACGGGGTGAAACCGAGCCCTGTCGTGGGCTTGATTCCGAAGTCGGTTACTGGACGTTGGCGCTGGCGGTTCTGTCCGTCATTTCTCGGCGGCAGCCGTATGCTCTGGGAGCAACGCCGGGGCACCATTGAAAGACCTACTCCGATCCCTGCTGACCCTCAGGCTGATGTCCGGTCTCGGGCCGGCGGTGATTTCGACTCTGGTGATTGCCGCCGATGCGTTCCCCGCCTCCATCATCGACCAGGCCGCGGACGGCAAAGGCTTTGTCGTCCGAGGGCGTCCTGGTTATGACGAATCAGACCGGCGTCGGGGCGGTCAGCAGTGCAATGGCTCCGTCCATGTGCCGGTTTATGGAAAGCAGGACTTCACTGCTGTCCCCGGATTCGATGGCACTGATGATGTCCAGATGCTCATCGACGGCTTCGTGCGGCAGGGCGTATTTTCCTTCCAGGCGTGCGATGCACTGGCGGGTCTGAACAAGGAAGGTTTCTGACATCCGTTCCAAGCGACTGTTGCGCAGGCTTGCCACGAGTATTTCGTGGAACCGCTGGTCGGCCCGGGTCAGTTCGGCGGAATCGCCGGTGTCCACGGACCGGGCCATTGTCATGTATTCCTTGCGCAGGCTGTCCAAGACGGTTGAATCGGGTGAGGACGCTAGGTTCAGGGCTGCCGAAGTCTCTATCGCCCGGCGGGCGTTGTAAATATCGACGATGTCGTCGGGAGAAATTTCCGTCACAAAGACACCACGGTGCGCGAAGGAGGTCAGCAGGCCTTCCTGCACGAGTCGCTGCATGGCTTCACGAACCGTCCCGCGGCTGACACCGAATCCTGCAGCCACTTCCGGCTCTACGAGTTGCTGGCCGTCAGCAAGGACTCCGTCTGCGATGGCGGCGCGAAGTTTCGCGGTGATCATTTCCGGCATGGATAGGTTCGTCAGTTTTCCAAATGCTGGGGTGGCTGCGCCCATGGCCCTCCTCTGAACGGCGTCTGGTATTTCACATCAGTGTAACGCAGAAACAGTTCTTCGTCCGATCGTTTGACAATCCAACGTTCCTAACCCTAATTTGGTGGGCCCCCGTCACAGAAGGCGGATCGGGAACCCAGCCGGCGAGACCAAAGGAATGTTGCATGCGCAGTAAAGACCAGTTCGAAGGCGTCCAGCGTTCCCTGCAGCGAGCCTGGATCAAGGGTGCGGGCTTCACCGACGAAGAGCTGTCGCGCCCTCTGATCATGATCGCCAATACCTATCAGGACTTCTCGCCCGAGAATGCACACCTCCGCACGTTGGCGGATGCGGTCAAGGCTGGCGTCCGGATGAACGGCGGCACGCCGATCGAAATGAACACCATCCACGTCACCGACAGCGAGGCCTTCGCAGCACGTAGCATGCGCTACGTGCTGCCCAGCCGCGACATCGTCGCAGACTCTGTAGAACTGATGGCCGAAGGCCATGGCGTGGATGCCCTCGTGCTGCTGACCGGCGGAGACAAGCCGACGCCGGGCATGATCATGGCAGCTGCCCGGTTGAACATCCCTGCCATCATGCTCTACTGCGGACCCACCCGGTTCGGTGAGCATCAGGGCAAGAAGCTCTTCCTCGAGACTGTGTACGACGGAGTAGGCGAAGCGATCCGCGGCGCCATCACCGAGGAGACACTTAAAGCTTGGGAGGACAAGCTCTTCCCTGGCAACGGTGCCGGTGACACCATGACGTCGGGCAACACCGCCGGCATCTACACGGAGGCTCTGGGTATGTCCCTGCCTGGTTCCGGGACCCTTGAAGGCGGCTCCAACGCGCAGATCCGGGCTGCCAAGCACACCGGCATGCGGATTGTTGACCTGTTCCGTGAGAACGTCCGCCCCTCGGACATCCTCACCGAAGCCGCCTTCGAGAATGCCCTGCGCGCTGCCCTGGCCGTCTCGGGATCCACGAACCTGGTGCTGCACTTCATCGCCATGGCCAGCGAGGCCGGCATCAAGCTCGACTTCGACTTCATCGACAGGATCGGGCGCACCACCCCGACGTTGGCCAAGATCGCGCCCTCTGGCCCGTGGGGTGTGTCCGAGCTGGGGCATGCCGGCGGCGTGCCCGCCGTCCTGAAGGAACTCGGAGACCTGATCCACCGGGACGCCATCACCGTCAGCGGCCGGACCGTCGGCGAGATCGTCGACGCTGCGGCAAACGAAAACCCCGAGTTGCTGCACTCTTCATCGAATGCCCACTCACCCGAGGGCGCGATTTTCGTGCTGAAGGGAAGTTCTCGGGCAAGGAAGCACGCCGACCCGCACATGCGCCTCCTCATGGACAAGGAAGGCCCGTTCAAAAAATGCGCCTACCACGGTCACGAAACTCCCGCCCGGGACAGAACTGCTCTTCCCCATAAGACCCCTGAAGCCGGAATATTTGACTAGCAATGCAGGATGGTCACGATCGGATGCAAAACATAGGGAAACGGTTAAGCCTTTGCTGCCCGGACCACACGGCCGGAGCTGAGCTGACTTTTAGCTGTCCAGGGCTGGGATCAATTCGGGCTTTCCATGGCTGGAAATTGGGAGCCGTTGGAGTAGCTCCCTCGGCAGCAGTAGCGGTGGATAACCCCGCAGGATTGTCCCCAGCCGTGTGCAGCTGGCCCTGTCTTCACCCCGAGACACCCGCAATCGTGCAACGCTGCCTGAGATAACTCGGTCTGATGTGGGCGGCAGTCGCCCTGAAGCTGATTTAGTTGCTAGGCCATCGGGCAAGGGAATGAGTGCCGCCAGACCTGTTGCCTGATTCCCGTTCGTACGCCTGAGGTTCCGTCAGAGCTTTGCGCCGAATCGAAGGCCGTCGAGTAGTAAGGTCACCATACGCTCGGTCTGCTCTTTTTTCGGAGGCAGAGGGTTGCGACAGCCTGAAGCAGGTCGCTTGTGGGCACATCAGGACGGATGGAACCTGCTGCCGCAGCTCTACTGAGCAGGAGACCTAGGGCTGGCCGCAGGGGTTCCTGAAGGCACTCGCTAAGGGTCGGAAATCGACGTCGACAGCTTCTTCGGATTCTGCCACGGCGTGAAGAAGTCCGGGTCGAGCGGCTTCTGGGCCACGACAACGTCGTTCTCGCCAGCAAGGTGCACTACCCCATGGGAGATGACCCGAATCGGCGCGGAAACTCCCGCCGCTGGATCTTGACAGCGGTCGAGGAGACACTGCGGCGTCTCCAGACTGATCACTTGGGTCTTTATCAGATCCATCGCCCCGACCCGACGGTTGATGTCGAGGAGACGCTCACCGCTCTCACCGACCTCGTATGCAGCGGCAAGGTGCGTGCGATCGGCACCTCCTCGTTCCCTGCTTCGGAGATTGTCGAGACGCACTGGGTGGCCGAACGTCGAGGTTTGGAGCGTTTCCGAACCGAGCAGCCCCCGTACTCGATCATCAATCGGAGCATAGAACGCGATGTACTTCCTGTAGCTCAAAAGCATGGGATGGGCACCTTGGTGTGGAGTCCACTGGGGCAGGGACTGCTTACAGGGCGGCACCGCAGAGGCGATGCTTCCTTCTCAAACGCACCGCTCCTCTGGCATGCCGTCGCATTTCAATAACGACCGCAAGCTTGATGTCGTCGAGCAGCTCATCCCGCTCGCCGCCGACGCTGGCCTCCAGATGACACACCTCGCTATGGCATTCGCGATCGCGCACCCTGGAGTCACTGCAATCCTCGGTCCCCGAACGATGGAGCAGCTCGACGGCCTACTTGAGGGAGCTGAGGTCACATTGGATGACGAGATCCTCGATAAGATCGACCACATCGCGCCACCGGGCACGGACTCTGGTCCGAATGATGTCGCGTACGTTCCGCCTGCCGTTCAGGACAAAGCGCTGCGCCGGCGCAACTTGAGCGAACGCTCGGCTGCATAAGCCATGGTTCCGCGGCCGCCGTCTCACCCAGAGGTGGCGGCCGGCTTGGCGCCGCCGGATGCTCGTCAGCTGCTTAGGTGCAGCGTGGCGACGTCCCTGTCAAGCGTGGGAGTGCAGGGCTGGTGTTGACGCCCGATAATGCAGCAGGCGTCGAACGATTCCAGTCGCTACGCGGGTCGTGCTCGCCAGCGCGTTCGGCTACGGACATATACCGCAGTCGGCCCCGCTCACCTAAGAAGACTGGACCAACATCGACGCAACATTTCACCCTACCAGCGGTCCAAAACCCTTCTTGAGCGAGCCGCCTGCCAGTTTTATCGCCCAGGAGGGACAGCGCGAGCCTGAGCTTGCCGTTGTGAACCCAACTACCGTCATCGGGCCGCTCCTGGGGCTGGATGATCCGCCGACATTGCGGATCATTGGTGGCATGCTCGGCAGGGCGCTGCCCGCCTCTGCCGTTCGTGACGAGGGGTCGGTATGGATCGACCAACCAAAGGAGATCCCCGAACAGTCAGCCGCCTAACTCCCACTGTTACCGTTCAGCTTGATAAGTTCCGACGCCGCAGCCTGCTTACTAGTGGGCAAGTTCAGCAGACTTCGTCTCACTTCGCGCAGTGTGCACAGGCGGCGAAATCCAGACAAGGGCTGAAACTGACGGGAGCACATAGTTGGGCTTTCCTCACAAACTGGCGAGCACTTGCGCGAGTCCGTCTTCCTTGAGTGTTCCGGTGGTCTCCGTCGCGACGGTCAAGAGTGCCCGGGGGGCATGGCCCATGGCTACCCCCCGCCCGTGTGCACCGGCCCATTCGAGAAGCTCAATGTCATTGAACCCGTCTCCGACCGCTAAAACACGATCATGGCAAAAACCTAGAACTGCTCGCACTTCTTCTGCCGCCGCCGCTTTGGTAATTCCTTCCGCGGCGATATCGATCCACGCGGTCCATCCGAACGAGCAGGTCACCCCCGTAAGATTCATCCGTTCGACAGTCATCCGAAACTCGGAGACATCACAGCCAGGCTCGGCCACGACCACCCGCAGGGTATTTCCTTTCAGCAAGGCCTCGAATGGAACGATGCTCTGGGCTTCCTTTGCCTCTGTCGTAGCAGGCGGAAACGGGTGGGTATATCGGTAGGAGCCCAACTCGTCTTCAACGGCGATATGCGCATTCGGGAGGTGCACACGAACTGCCTCCAGCACGGCCGAGGCATCAAACCCCATCGTCCGGAGCCGCCGGTATCCGCCCGCCGCGTCGGCATTGCGTTGCAGGATCACAGCACCGTTTGAACAGACGAGGTACTCGGGCCGAACCTCGATATGTTCCAGTACGGTAAGCGTTGTCGCCTGCGATCTCCCGGTAGCGATGAGTAAGTGATGCCCCGCCTGTCCGATTCTTCGAAGCTCCGCCCTTACGGCTGGGCTGGCTTGTCCACCCTCATCGATGGTGGTGCCGTCTAGGTCAATCGCGACCAGCCACTCATCGGCATTCCGGCCTTTATGGTGGAGTGCTCCGGCATCGGCGGCTTCGTAAGTCTTCTGGTGCAGTTGCCTCAAGAGAATCCTTTCAGTCAAGAGTTGGTGCAAAGAATCTGCGTAGCCTTGTTTCACCAAGCGTCCACGATAGATTGGCGTGCGGTCCTCGCATATCGGGCCGCCTAGCTGCCACACATAGGGAAGAAGTTTGGGCGAATGGCATGGAGACGGGCGTTGAGAATAAGTCAACACTGGCTACGCCGCCCATACCAGCTGCCGCATACGCGTATTCCGATCCGTTGATAGCATATGCCCAGCCCACTGGCTCGAGCTGTGGTTTACAC
Organism: Arthrobacter sp. NicSoilB8; assembly: GCF_019977355.1. Classification (NCBI taxonomy): domain Bacteria; kingdom Bacillati; phylum Actinomycetota; class Actinomycetes; order Micrococcales; family Micrococcaceae; genus Arthrobacter; species Arthrobacter sp. NicSoilB8. Next base: position 37,141 of record NZ_AP024656.1, read on the forward strand.
GGAATCCGGGGAGTGGGACAGATCACGATATCAACTCGTTGGTCAGCTTTGCTGATGCAGTTCCGCTGAACAGTTTTGAAAATTCCACGGGCTCGCTGTCGAGACCGATTGTGCCTCGGGGAACGGGTTTGGTGTACCGGTAATGCCCGTGACTATCTTCGACCGCGAAGCGAGTGCTTTCCCTGTGCGAGCGGACTAGGAAGCACATTGGTCGGGTCAAAAAATTCCACCCGTTCATGCCGGTGGCCGCTTGGAGCGCCGGGAACGCTGCAGGGTGATAGCTTCATTGGCAGGCAGACAAGGAACCAAGGTGTGACACCGAGGCGCTCAAGCACTGGCATGGTGGCTGCAAAGGAACGGCCGGTGCGCTCACCACCTGATGTCCGGGAGCCTCGACACCTCGCTGCTGTTCAATGACAGCGCCGCCCTTGGATCCCTCTAGGCAATTGACTAAGCAGGGGAGAGTCGGCGTTGCTTATAACAAATGAAATATCCTTTCGCCTCTGGGCACAAGCCGAGAACGTTGGGGGTAGCGTCTCCTGCTGATTGCCGAAGCGGGGTGTGACGTCGGCTTGAACGACGCTTCGGGCGCCGACCGGGCCGCTTGGGATGGAGCGGTTGTGGCGACTGGCGGTAGTGGTCCTAGGGTAGGGGTCTTAGTGAGAGCCTGGTGTGTAGTGGCCGGGGACCATGCGGGTTGAAACGCCGAAGCGGTTGAATGCGTTGATGGCCACAACCGCCGCGATCAGGTGAGCGAGCTCGGTCTCGGTGAACAAGGCGGCGGCCTGCCGGTATACCGCGTCCGGCACGAAGCCGTCCGTGAGTACTGTGACCGCTTCGGTCAGTTCAATTGCCGCGATTTCTCGTGCGGTGTAGAAGTGTTTGGATTCGTTCCAGGCGTTGAGTTGGATGATCCGTTCTGCGGTTTCTCCGGCCGCAATGGCGTCTTTGCTGTGCATGTCGAGGCAGAAGGCGCATTGGTTGATCTGTGACGCGCGGATTTTGATCAGGTTGAGTAGGGCGGGATCGATGCCGTTCTTGGCGGCCGTGTCGAGGCGGAGCATGGCCTTGAAGACCTCGGGGGCGGCTGTCATCCAGTCCAGACGCGGTGTGTGTTCTGTCAGGAGTACTTCGTTTTCGGGTGCCGTAGTTATCATCATGGCTTCCACATTACGGATGATGCGGCATGGAGGTAAGATCCATTTTCTCGGTGTTTTCCCGGACCAATTCGCGCGTGTTCCTGTTCTGACGACGACCATCGTCTTGGCAGTCTTGGCAGTCTTGGCATGTCCGTTGGCCTGGTCGGCGGCGCGCTCTCGCCCGAGAGCGTGACCCGCACTCCGTGAGCGTTACGTTCGCTCACTCCGCGAGTCGCCGTTCCGCCGGCTGCCAGAAAAGAATTCACCGCCGCGGCCTCCGTGATCGCCGCAAGCTGTTTGCTCGCAGGACTGTCCCTCGGACTGGCACCGACGATCGTGCGTAACGTCTTCCACCTGAACAGCGGACTGGTCAGCGGTCTCAGCGGTCTCAGCGGCTTCATCGCGCCGGCGACGGTGGGCGTTGCCGGCGTCGCGATCGTACGCCTCAGCCCCCGGAGCGGATTGATCGTTGGCATTTACGCCTCCGTCTTGGGGACCGCCGGCCTCGTGTCCGCACTGCTGTCCGGAAGCCTGGCGATCCTCATCGCGGGCGCCGGGTTCGGCGCGGCGTTCCCCGCATCGCTGCGGCTGATCATGCCCGCTGGCCGTCCCCCAGCAGAGGGCAGGAATCGTCGCCGCCATTCATGTCGTCGCGTACATCGCCTTCGGCCTGCCGGTCATCATCGCGGGCCAGTTCGCCGCTCCCTTCCGCCTCGTACCCACGATGGTCGGATACGGAAACGCGACAGTCCTCCTCCCACTCATTAGCCTTATCGCGCAGTTTCGCATCCCGCGGCGCTCAAGTTTGAACGACTATGCGCCCGGCGAAACATTCTGAGCCCTAGCAAGGGAGTCCCGACCTTGAGCGAACCACACGGCCCTGACGAAGGTCGCGGACCGAAGTCTCAGGCAGTCCCCGATGCCTGCCTCCCGGGCAGCCGAGACCCTGGTCCAGATCCGATAGGTATCCCTGCGCCAGCGCGAACAGCAGGACACCCAGGCCGCGAACGTCACGACGCCTCGGTCGTACCGGAAAACCATCAGAACTCTTGAGCTCGACGAAAGGGATGGTCAGTGTTTCAACTGCAGGCTGAGACGGTCCACACCGTGCATGGCATCCGCCGCCCGCACCAGGGTCAGGTGGGAGAAGGCTTGGGGAAAGTTTCCCGCCATCCGATTGTCCTTCATTGAGTATTCTTCGCTGAGCAGGCCGAGGTCGTTGGAGAGTCCCACCAGCATGTCCATCAGGTTCCCGGCGTCGGTCCGGCGGCCCGAGCGGGCGTACTGTTCCACCAGCCAAAATGAACACGCGAGGAATGGATGCTCACCCGGTTCCAATCCGTCAACTCCCGTCTCAGTGCGGTAGCGCAGCAGCAGTCCCTCCGCGGTGAGCAGCTCCCTTTCCAGCTGAGCGACGGTGCCGAGCATGCGCTCATCGTCATAGGCCAGGAAGCCAACCTGCGGCAAGGCCAGCAGGGCGGCGTCCGTCTGCTGACCGCCGTAGGTTTGCGTGAACGAGTTGAGGTCCCGGTTGAATCCGAGAGCGACGACTTCCGCGGCCAGGTTCTCACGGAGTCTCTCCCAATGCTGCACAGGACCAGCCAGTCCGTGGTCCCGAACGGCCCTCACCCCGCTGTCAAAGGCTGCCCACATCATGACTCTGGAGTGGGTGAAATATTGGGCATCGCCACGCACTTCCCACAGGCCGAAGTCTTTGTCCTCGAGGTGATTTTCCACGGATCCGAGCAGCGCCCGCTGGAGCGCCCAGGAAAAATGGTCCTCTTTGCCCCCGGCGAGACGAAGCCGTTCAAGCGCCACCATCACTTCGCCGACGACATCGGCCTGGTACTGGGACACGGCAGCGTTGCCGATTCGCACCGGTCTGGCATTCCGGTATCCGGGAAGGTGGTGCAGCTCCTTTTCCGCCAGGTCCCGTTCGCCCCCCACCCCGTACATTATTTGCAGGTCCTCGGGATCGCCGGCGAGGGCGCGCAAAAGCCAGTTGCGCCACTTCAGCGCCTGGGATTCGTAGCCGTGTGTCAACATGGCCTCCAGCGTCAAGGACGCATCGCGCAGCCAACAGTAGCGGTAGTCCCAGTTGCGCGTCCCGCCAAAATCCTCCGGCAGGGAAGTGGTGGGCGCGGCGACAATGCCGCCGGTCTCATAGTGGGTGAGCGCACGCAGCACCAGCAGCGAACGCTTCACCGCCCCGCCGTATTTGCCGTCGTCGCGGCAATTGCCGGCCCAGGTGGTCCAATAGTCCACCGCCAGTTCGAGGGCATCATCGACATTGACGGCCGCCGGCACATCCTCGTGCGAGGGAAACCATGTCAGTTCGAAGTCCACGGTCTGCCCCTGTGCAACCGTAAATTCCCCGGCATGCCGGTGACCTTCGGCCATCGGAAGGTAGTCTCCCCGTAGGGCCAGGGCGTCCGGACCCGACATGGCCAGCAGTATCTCCGCACCCCGAGCCGCCGCGCTATCAAGGACCCGGCTTACCCAGGGCAATACAGTGGCGTATTGGGGCCGGATTCTCATCTCCTGGCGCATGAGGACGGTCCCGCTCAGTCCGGTAACCCGTCGGAGGAGTGTCGACCGAGCGTCACCCACGGGCATGAAATCCGTCACCAAGACCCATCCGGAGTCGGTCTGCCACGTTGTCTGGAGGACAAAGGTGGAGTCCACATAGTGGCGGTCAATCACAACGGCCTCGGGCGGGCTTGGTGCCAGCAGCCACCGGCCGTGTTCCTCGCTCCCGAGTAGGGCGGCAAAGACTGAGGGCGAGTCGAAACGCGGGAAGCACAGCCAGTCCACGCTGCCTTGCAGGGAAACGAGAGGTCCGGTGTGAAGATCGGAAAGCAGCGCATAATCTTCTATCGGTGCGGCCATGCTTCACTCAATCACGACGGGACGGAATCCAGATAGGCCCTGCCTTTCCGCAGCGCTTGATTTCCACCGGGTTCCTTTCCGCCTGCGCGACCGCGCCGGGCGACTGTTCGCAGGAGCAGGAGGTCGCACGTTGGTTGGCTACCCCGACAACCTTTTAGAGCTGTCCCTCGCGAGGACTCAGTCCAGTGACTCCGGTGACGGCTGGGAAGACTTCACTCCTGGGAGCCTCTCAGGCATTGGTAAGTCGAAGTCCTGGAGTGCAGTCGAAGAATGACGGCTGTACAACGCCTGCAAACGGAATGATGAGCCATTGGTTGCCGTAGAACTCCACGTAGGAGTCGGAGGGGCAACGTGCAAAGGCTTCTTCGCGAGTCATCGTGGTGTTCCCTTCTATAGTGTTCGAACGGGTAAGGCCTGACCCCAGCCGCATCAATGATCACATTTGAAATACCGGCGTGGTGCGGAGTGCTGCTGATGCATTCATCCGGATCACCCGTCGGACACATAGTTGCCTGGGAGAGAATCTTCGTTTGTATCTTTGGCATTATTTTGCATTGGTAGAATTAGCCACATTGATACATGTAATGCCGCAAGCTTTCAGAAGTACCCTCTCCACATTGATGTGTTGAAATAGTTGTAGCAATAAGACATTCGAGATCACAACCTTCCGTTGCATTTTTTGCACAGCGAAACACCTATTGAGGACTGGCTACGCCATTCCTCTGAGTAATATGCACAACGAATCGTCGATGGCCGAAATCGTGGGGCGAGAGCTGCGCGGTGCGCAGCCCGGCAAGGTCCCCGACGTCCGGCCGGCACTGTAGCAGCGCGAGACTTCCTTCACCCCGGATCCACGCCGACATCGGGGTGACTTGCTTACAGACTTCCAGACAAACAGAGTCCCGGAAATGACGGACCCTCATAGCGCATGAACGGGCGGTGACCGCGCGGACCGGCGTGGCGCTGCCGGCGCCGACAGGGTCCAACGTGAACTGGCTGCTTGGTTGCACCGGTCGAGCAGGCCCGGTCGGAACTGGACGGCGCCTCCGCTGCGAGCCATGATGAAAAGAGGCGCGGGGGCTGGATCGTCCACCGCAGTTTGCGATGGCCCCTCCGCGGTGGAGGCGCGATGACATGTCACGGAAATCGGCACCCACGCAGCAGGCCGAGTCTGCCGTTCCCCTTGAGCCCAGCGAATCCTTCCTGGCCGGCTACTACGCGCAGGTGTCCGCGGAGGACCTGAGGAGCTACAGCCCTGGGACACTCCGGGCGAGGGCGGCTCACCACCTGAAGGTGGCGTCGTCGCGGGCACCTGGACAGGCCGCCGTCGGGATCCTGAACGAAATGGACGCCAGCATCGTTGCCGTGGTGACCGACGACAACCCGTATCTGGTCCACTCCGTCACAGCGGAGCTCACGCGCGACGACGCGCCGATCCGGCTGCTGGTGCATCCGAGCCTTCAGGTGCTTCGGGATCCGGTTTCTCACGAGTTATTGGAGGTCGGGCGGGGCCCTTCTGTGGAAGGCGGGCCGGCTCGGGAATCCGGCAGCACCGAGGTCTGGTTTGCCGCTGAGATCGGCAGGCTGGGAGACGACGCTGCCGCAAGAGAGCTCACAGAGAACCTGCACAGGGTACTGGACGATGTCCGGGCTGCCGCCGATGACGCCGCTGCCATGCACGGCAAGCTGGCCGAGGCCGTGGCCGCTGTGGATGGATTCCCGCAGGCAGTTGTGCCACCGTCGGAGCAGCTTGGTGAACTGCTCCGCTGGCTCGACGACGGCAACTTCTTGTTCCTCGGTTACGGCGAATATCAACTGACGACGGCGGAAGGCCAGGAGCTGCTCTCTGAGCGACCCGGTGCCGCGCTGGGACTGCTGAAGGGACTGCGGGGAAGCGCTCCTGGAGCACCGGTGCCCGGGATGATCCGCGGAAACCAGGCACTCACGCTTGCCACCTCAGAGGTCCGCTCCACCGTCCTCAGGCGGTCGTATATGGACGAATTGCGTTTACAGATATTCAACGAGGCCGGCAGGGCCACCGGGGAACGACGGTTTGTGGGGTTGTTCACCCCGGTCGCCGCCCATCAGTCCGTTCGGCGGATTCCGATGATCCGTGAGAAGGTCCAGGCCGTTAGGGAACGCCTGGGATTCAGCCCCCGATCACAGCAGAGCAAGGACCTGCTGGCTGTTCTGGAAACCTTCCCGCGCGATGAACTCTTCCACATTGACGTGGATGACCTGACCCGGCTGGCGGGGGACATCCTTCGCGCCGAGGCACTCCGGCGGACCCGAGTGTTCCTTCGACCTGACAGCTACGGCCGGTTCATGTCCGTGCTGGTCTTCTTCCCGCGCCGCCGCTACAGCACCGCCGTGCGGCTGCTGATGGAACAGGAGCTCCGGCAGGCATTCAAGGCGAAATCCATCGAGTTCGAGGTCCGTCTGACCGGATCGGCCATGGCCCGGGTGTTCTTCCGGATTCTTCTGGCCGGTGGCCTGTCGGATTCCCCGGCGTCCGGGACTGCCGTCGTCGACCCTTCCGATCTGGAGCGGCGCCTGATTTCAGCCACCCGCTCATGGGCGGACGGGCTCGATGAAGTGATCCGTGAGCGCTTCCCCGCGTCAGAGGTCGCACGTCTTTCCGGGCTGTGGTCCGAAGCATTTCCGTCGAGTTATCGCGCTGATTACGGGGCGGAAACCGCCGTCGGGGACATTATCAACTTTGAGACGTTCGATCTGGACGGTACCGGTGGTCGCTCCTTGGGGGATCCGTTGCTGACGGTGTACGTCAGGACGCGGGTTTCGCCCACCCTGACCGAGGACGCCCGGATCCGGCTCTACCTGACCCGGCCGAGGAGCCTCACGCAGATCCTGCCGTTCCTGCACAACCTCGGGCTCGAGGTGCTGGACCAGCGGCCCTTCGAACTCCGGCGCGGTACCGGACAGGGCGTGTTCCTGTACGACCTCGGCGTGAAGTATCCTGCCGGCGTCGACCCCGTGGCCACCAGTGGACTCCTTGCCGATGCCTTCGGCGCCGCCATGCGGGGCGACCTCGAATCCGACCGGATCGACGCACTCGTTATTCGGGAGGGGGTGGGCTGGCGGCAGGCGACAATCCTGCGAAGCTACGCGAAGTACCTCCAGCAGTTGGGGATTACCAACTCGTACGGTTTCATTGCGGACACGCTGATGACCAACGTGCGGGCAACACACGCACTCCTGGGGCTGTTCGAAGCGAAGTTCGATCCCGGGCTGGACGCGACCGACCGGTCGCGGGATACCGCCGCGGCCCGGAACAAGCTGCTGGCCGCAATTGACGAAATTCCCACCCTCGATGCGGACCGCCTGCTGCGCACCTTCATGAACCTCGTGGAGGCAACGCTGCGCACCAACTATTTCCTGGACAAGGCCCATCTGAGTTTCAAGCTGAATCCGGCCGCAATCACCAATGCGCCGTTTCCGCGGCCAATGCATGAGATCTGGGTTTACTCTCCCCGCGTTGAAGGCGTCCATCTCCGGTTCGGGACCTTGGCACGCGGCGGCCTGCGGTGGTCCGAGCGAAGCGAGGATTTCAGGACCGAGGTCCTGGGGCTGGTGAAGGCGCAAAACGTGAAGAACTCCGTCATTGTGCCGACGGGGGCAAAGGGAGGGTTTTATCCCAAGCACTTGCCGGACCCGGCCGCGGACCGGGATGCCTGGCTGGCTGAAGGCCTGGCGTGCTACCGGATCTTCGTCAGCGGGCTGCTTGACCTTACCGACAACATGGTCCCGTCCGGGTCCGGCGAGTCGGTGGTGCCTCCGGAACGCGTGGTGCGCCATGACGGCGATGACTACTATCTGGTGGTGGCGGCCGACAAGGGAACGGCATCTTTTTCCGATGCCGCGAACGCCGTGGCGCAGGAGTACGGCTTCTGGCTCGGCGACGCCTTCGCATCAGGCGGCTCCGTGGGCTATGACCACAAGCAGATGGGAATGACGGCCCGCGGGGCGTGGGAATCCGTGAAGCACCATTTCAGCGAGCTGGGCATGGATCCCCAGCACGACAATTTCACGGTCGCGGGCATTGGCGACATGAGCGGCGACGTGTTCGGGAACGCCATGCTGCTCTCTCCACACATCCGCTTGGTGGCGGCATTTGACCATCGGCACATCTTCCTGGACCCGGCCCCTGACCCGGCGGCGTCCTTCGACGAGCGCGAGCGTCTCTTTCATCTTCCGCGCTCGTCCTGGGCCGACTACGATCCCTCGCTGATCAGCGAAGGCGGGGGCGTCCACTCCCGACGCGCCAAAGCCATCGAAATCACGGAACAAGTCCGGACCTGCCTCGGCCTCGAGGCCGGAACACTGGCATTGCCCCCTCACGGGCTCTTGCAGGCCATCCTCAGGGCACCCGTCGACTTGCTCTACAACGGTGGCATCGGAACCTACGCCAAAGCCTCCACGGAAAGCCACGCCGACGTGGGGGATAAGGCCAACGACCCCATCAGGGTCAACGGCAGCGAACTGCGGGCCCGGGTCGTGGCTGAAGGCGGGAACCTGGGCATTACCCAGCGTGGACGGATCGAGGCGGCCCTTGGCGGTGTGTTGCTGAACACCGACGCGATCGACAACTCGGCGGGCGTGGACTGTTCGGATCACGAGGTCAACATCAAGATTTTCATCGAACGGATGATCGCTGCCGGAAAGATGCCCGCGGCGGAACGCGCAGGCTTCCTGCAGTCCCTGACGGATGAGGTGGCCCGCCTTGTCCTGGCAAACAACGTCGACCAGAACGTCCTCCTTTTCAACGACCGGCACCTGATGCTGGAGTGGAGTCCCGGGTTCGAGAGGTTTATGGATTGGCTGGAAAGCACTACGGATCTGGACCGCAGCCTAGAAGCGCTGCCGACCGCGGAGCAGCTCCAGGAGCGGCTGCGGACAGGTGAAGGCCTCACTGCACCGGAACTCTCTGTGCTCGCCGCCTACGCAAAGATCGAGCTGGCCAGGGAGCTCAGCGCCAGCGATCTTGCCGACGACCCCTGGTTCAAGCAGGTACTCCGTGGCTACTTCCCCCGCCAGCTCTCCGAGCGCTTTGACGCGGAGCTGGACGCCCACCCCCTGCGCCGCCAGATCGTGTGCACGGTGGTGGCCAACGACATGATCAACCTCGGCGGCATCACCTTCGCCTTCCGCGCCATCGAGGAAACCACAGTCACCGCGGCGGCCGTGGCCAGAGCCTTCGTGGTAATTCGGGAGGCGTATGACCTTCCCTGGATCATGGGCAGGCTTGCCGCGCTTCCCCCCGGGTATCCCAGCGAACACGCCGCTGAAGCCACGCTGCACATGCGCAGGGTCCTCGACCGGGGAACCCGGTGGTATGTGACACACGACCACCGGGACCAGCCCGTCGCGACGGCTCTGGGCCGGATTGCGCCTGCTCTGGAGCTGCTTAGGACCAGAACCGTGGACTTTCTGCGCGGTTCCGATCTTGACCGCGTCCACGACCGGCTGTCCCGTTGGGACGAGGTGGGTATGCCGCAGGATTTGGGAAGACGCGCATCCGATCTATTGGAAAGTTTCGGGTTGCTGGACATCTCACTGATCTCCGAACAGGTGCGCGAACCGATCACCACTATCGCCGACGTGTACTACGCAGTTTTTCAGCGGATGGGTGTGGTGAGCATGCTGCTGCGTATCGCGGAGCTGCCCCGGCGGAGTCGGTGGGAGGCCTTGGCCCGGGCTGCCTTGCGTGACGACGTCTACTCCTCCGTGGCGGACATGACAATTTCTGTCATGCAGAGCACCCAGGGCGGCGACGCCTCCGGCGCCAACGGCGTAGAGCGCATTGTGGCGTGGGAGCGCGGGCACCGGGAGCAGCTGGCACGCATCAAGAACACTTTCGCGGAGGTGACCACACCTGGACAAGTCGACATCGTTTCGATCTCCGTCGCCTTGAAACTCCTGCGGACCCTGGTGCGGCGATGACATATCCACCTGCGGCTATGCTGTCAACATTCCTAGCCACGCGTGGTGTCCCGGCGACTTCTAGCGCGTGGGGGGTCCCTATGCTTTTGGTCAAGCGGCCTGGGGAGCTTTTTCCTCGTAGAGTGTCCCGTTTCGGAGCATCGCGTGGATGACGTCGCAGCGGCGCCGGGCGAGGCAGATGATGGCGGCGTTGTGCTTCTTTCCTTGGGCGCGTTTCCGGTCGTAGTAGGCCTTGGAGAGCGGGTCATGGCACGAGGCGATCCAGGCGGATCGGAAGAGCGCGTTCTTGAGTTGTTTGTTGCCGGAGCGGGCCGGGAATTCGCCGCGGATGGAGGTGCCGGACCGGCGGGTGACGGGCGCGATGCCGGCGTAGGCGGCGAGGTGCCCGGCGGTTTTGAAGCTGCTTGCGTCGCCGATGGTCAGGAGTATCGTCGCGGCGGTCTTGATGCCGACTCCCGGCATGGACATCAAGACCCGGGAAAGAGGGAAGTCGTCCAGGAGTTTCTCGACTTCGTCGGCGACGATGGCGCGCTGGTGTTTGAGTTCCTTGATCTGGGCGGCGACGCGCGGGATGACGAGTTCGACGGCTTCGGTTCCGGCGACGGTTACCGTCTGCTCTCCGAGCGCGGTGAAGATTGCATCTACAAGCTGGACGGGGTCCTTCCGGCTGTGGTGGCGGGCCCAGCGCAGCACGTTGGTGCGGCCTGCGGCGCGCAGGCCCGTGGGACCGGCGTATTTGATCAGCAGGTCCAGGACGAGGGGACGGGTCAGGACCGTGCCGGGGAAGGCACGTTCCAGGGCCGGGAAGATCTGCAGCAGCAGGGACCGCAGCCGGTTGATGGCGCGGGTGCATTCGTGGGTCAGATCGGCGTCGAACCCGGAGAGGACTTTCAGTGCGGAGAGGACCTCGCTGTCCCGGTCCACGGCCCGCAGCGTGTGAGGCATCGCCCGGGCTGTCTCGGCAATGATGAATGCGTCCCGGGCATCTGTTTTCGAATTACCGGGATGCAGATCCGCCGCTTTGCGCATGGCCAGCCCGGGCAGGTAAGCGACTTCGCAGCCGCAATCCCTGGCCACCGCCACGGGCAGGGCACCGATGGTGTTGGGCTGGTCCACGACCATCAGCACGTTCCCATGCTGCTGCAGCGTCGTGAAAAGCTCCCGCAGCCGGGCTTCGTCCTGCGGCAACGGCTTATCAAAAAGGCGTTCGCCGGCGCGGCTCAGCGCGGTGGCGTGGTGTTCGCTCTTGCCGACATCAAGTCCGCAGTAAACGTCGAATCCCTGATCCATACTGGCGCTCCTTCGCACCACTCTATGGCCGCAGTCACGACACCCGCTGCCGGCACCCACGTTACGAAGAGACCTGAACCCGTTGGTCCGGCCTTGTCCCTATCAGCGGTCAACAAGTGCCTCCGGACCCGGCGACAACACCCCCCTGTGATCATCAGTGACAGGGCAGGAAAGTCATACCGGGTCCAGCGACCATGTCCCCGGCGGTCGGGAACCCAATAAATGTAACGGGTAGCAGCCCTCATCGTCCGCGGTTCCGGTCACGCTGGTCTGACGCGTGGACTGCAGGGCCCACGCCCGGCGTCGGCTGCGGCGATGAATTCGCGGGCAGCGGCTAGCCTGGCGAACTCTAGGTAGATTGGGACCATGCAGATGAATGGTGCGTTCCAGGGGATCACAGGCGGCGGCCATGCCACCCATGCCCACACCGGAGCCTGGATTGCCGGCGTGCTGCGTTCGCGCATATCTGCAGGGCTACTCCCGCCGGGGACCAAGCTCTCCGAACAGAAGCTCGCGGCGGCGCTCGGGGTCTCGCGGAATACCCTGCGGGAGGCCTTTACGGTCCTCGCCGAGCAATCGATAGTGCAGCGCATCCCCAACCGGGGTGTCTACGTTTCCGCACCTGGAGCCGAAGATGTCCGGGAGATCTACCGTCTGCGGCGGCTGATTGAACCCGCGGCCGTCCTGTGGGGCGAGGTTGTGGCCGGAACGCTGGACAGCCTTGATGCCCTAATCGCAAGTGCCCGGGAAGCGCTGGCCGCAGGCTCTGTGCAGGGCATGGCCGACGCCAACCAGGAGCTGCACAAGGCGCTGGTGGCCCTTTCCGGAAGTACTTCACTGCAGGCCTTGATGGAAAAGGTCCTCGCCGAGATGCGGCTTGTGTTCCTTCCCATGGCCACCACTCCAGAATTCCACAGCCAATATGTGGAGCGCAACGCCGCTCTTGTGGCTATGATACGGGCCGGGCGCCGTGTCGAAGCTGCTGAGGAGCTTCGACGGTACTTGGACGCTGCAGAGCAAGAGCTGCTCGCGGAGCTGAACGGAGAATCCCCCTCCTAGTTGCTGACAACCAGCAACTTGCCCCCGTGGTCCAAGACCATATCCCGAACGGCGGGTCGTATCCCCTAGGAACCGGTCACTGGGGGCGGTACGGGTCCCGAGAGAAGCTAATACGCGGACAAGGAAGCCGGCCGAAAGTCACCGGAGAACCCGGGGCCAAGGCAAGGTCGACGGTGTCACCCCGTCCAGCACCGGCTCGTCAACAATTTATCGACCTGGGTCGGCTGTGTCGGGACACCTGATCAGGCCGCTGCTGGGTTTGACCCCATAATCATCTGGGATGAATTGTGGCGCGCTCTCGCACTCCCGTCGAGCACACGTTTCGTTTGGACCCCGTGCCGTTTGCCGTGCAGATTCGGCTCTCGCTGGACATCGACGCGCGCAGAGGCTCTGGATCAGGTGAGATTTCGCCCCGGCAGGCGTCCGCCCTTTCGGAGCTTTTTGGCCTGACCAGCTCAAGGCGGGAACGGACGAGCCCGGTCTCTAGAGTCAAGAAGCAAATTTCCTGTGCCTGCGCCGCCGCCGATGTGAAAGGGACCCATGAGCGCATCCTCGTCATCGGAGCCGGTGCGACAGGAGACGACTTCGATGCCTCGTGCCGGGAGCCGGTGGCAAGGTCATCTAGACGCCGGAGGGGTGAAGCCGCCGAACTCCTGCTCGAGCAGCTGGGCGAAACGAATGGGTGTGTGGTCTTCGAACATCGGACCAATTAGTTGAACACCGATGGGCAACCCATCGGGTGACCGGGTGATGGGCACGGCGGTCGCGGGGAGCCCGGGCGTTGTGGCGACACCGGCCCACACGAGCTGATCGGCGTAGTCGTAGTCGGCATCGTCAATCGGGATGGTTCGCGCCCACAGGTCCGCGCTCTGATCGTGACGGAAGGCAGTGGTCGGTGCCGCGGGGCAGATCACAATGTCGAATTCAGTGAACAGCTCGCTCCACGCGGCGCGGTGCCGGGTGCGAAGCGAGTCAGCGGTGATCCAATCGCGGTAGCTGAGTGCGGCGCCGCGGGTGCGTTCGGCGGCGAGGCTTATGTCGTCTGGGTCGACCCGTTGTGAGGCCGTGCGCGCCTGCTCGTAAACGTCGGGCGGGTACGCGGCCGCAATGGAGGCGAGAAGGAGGCGCATGTAGAGTCTCGCTGCTTCGATCTGATCGGGTAACAGGACGCTGTTGCGGTTCACCTTCGCACCTGCCTGAGCGAGACCTGAGGCCAGATAGTCGATTGCCGTGCGCACGTCGGTCGACGTCGGGATGAGCGGATGCGTGTCCACGATGAGAACCCGGTAGCTGGGCAGGTCATCGTGGCGGGCCGGGGGCAGTGCGAGCCGATGAGCGATGCCCACCCCCGTCGCATCTGGCTCGGCCAAGAGATTGAGCATGAGCGCAAGGTCAGAGGCGCTGCGGGCCATCGGTCCGATGACCGTGAGATCCCGGTCGTAGGCCAACGGCCGAGCAGGTGGGGTCGTGTGCCCTCGCGCGGGCAGCAGGCCGAACGAGGGTTTGTGCGCGTACACGCCCGTGAAGTGCGCGGGCATCCGCAGTGATCCCGCGATATCAGAACCGATCGAGACGGCCCCGAACCCGGCCGCGAGTGCCGCGGCCGAACCGCCGGAGGATCCGCCGGGCGTCCGCTCCCGGTCCCATGGATTGTTCGTCGTTCCATAGATGGGGTTGTAGGTCTGTAGATCTCCGAGCGCGACGGGCACATTCGTCTTCCCGAGGATCACGGCACCCGCAGCCTTCAGACGCGCGACCGCGACGGCGTCCTCGGTCGGAACGAAATTCTTGAACGGCGGGATACCCCATGTCGTGGGCAGCCCGGCGACGTTGAAGGATTCTTTGACCGTGATCGGCACCCCGAGGAGCGGCCCGCCCGCACCCCGGGCCCTGGCCGCATCGGCCACGCGGGCTGCATCCAGGGCGCGATCGAAGTCCCGCACGGGAATGGCGTTGATGCCGCTGTCGTAGCGTTCGATGCGATCCATCGCAGCGGAGGCAAGCTCGACAGCAGATACCGCTCGGTCGTTCATCGCCGAAATCAACTCTGTCGCCGTCGAGTGCGTGTAGTCGGTTGTGGTCATGGCGTCCTCACTTCAGTAATTGTCATGGCTGGAACCGGCATGAGAGGCGGTCCAACTTATGCCTAATTTCCAGACCAATGGTGCAGCTGGAAGGGGCGGACGCGACGCGGGCCCAACCGCCCCTTTGGCCTGGATCAAGCTGTGCCTCTGAGGTGGCGTCTCCTCTTGGCCTCAGTCGGTGATGACGATCACGCCCGACGGCTCGTTCAGCAGCTCGACCGTCCGCTCTGCGGCGCGGTCGATCTGGATTCGCGGGTCTTCGGGGATCTGGTGTTCGTTGTAAGTGCCGGGTCCGTAAAACTGGCCATAGCTCAGGACGACGCCACCTTCCGCGAGAACGGAGCGCTCCAGCTCTGCCACCGCCAGCGCGTCCGGCCCATCGGGCAGCTGCCACGCAACAGTCTGCGCCAGGATCTTCGGCGACCCGGACTGTCGTGCGGCCTCGATCAGGTTCTGGTTCCCCTCCGTGCGGATGCGAGCGTTCAGCTCCGCGTGGGCACCGATGCTCTCTACGTCGTCCGGCAGATCAGTTAGCTCGTTGAGGATCATGTCCGGTGCGAAGTCACGAACGGCCTGGATCAGCCTTTCTCGGTCGAAGACATCGCAGAGGATCGGTTCGGCACCGAGTCGGCTGAGCAGTTCGGTCTTGTCAGTCGAACGGGTCATGCCTCCGACGATGTGCCCGGCCCGGACTAGCCGGGGGATCAGTCTTTGACCGATCACTCCGGAGGCTCCGGCAAGGAATACGCGCTGGCTGTTGGTGGAGGACATTTGACTGCCTTCTTTCTTGTGGGGGTCCGGTTCACACGTTGGTGAGTTCATGGAGACCGTCGTTCTTGCCGGATTGCTGGTGCGTGCGTAGTTTGAGACGATGCTGAGCAGCGAGGCTGAGCAGCGCGAGGAATACGACTACCGCGCCGTACCAGCGGACGGTCGGGACGACGCCGAGGACGTCTGTGAGTTGCCCGGCGAGGACCACGGGCAGTCCGAGACCGACGTACGAGACGACATAGATTCCTGCGACGACTCCGGCACGTTGGTGGGCAGCCACGATCGAGATGATGAGGCCCAAAGCCGCGGTGAATGCCGCACCGAATCCGAGGCCGGCGATGGCTTGCCCGATGAACATGGTGACGAGGCTGTTGGCGGTCGCGCCTCCGATGATGCCGAGGGAGCCGATGATGGATGCCCAGATTCCGATGCTCATCGCAGTCCGAGGACGGACGCGGGCGAACGATAGCCCGATGATCACGGAGACCGCCGGCGCTATGAACCCGGCGAGCCCGTCGAGCAGGCCGCTGTCGAGGTGGAACACGCTGTGGACCATGCTCGGGGCCAGGCCACCGGAGAGTCCGGCGAGCATCCATACCGCTGCGACCGCGGGCGCTGCAGCCAGGAACTCGGCGCGGGCTGCCGACGGGATCGCGACGTTGGGGATCATCGAGCGAAGTGCTCCGGGGCTGCGGCGGATGGTCTCCCGGGAGGCAGCGACGGCGAAGCCGCCGACAATGGTGAGTGCGCTGAGAACGACGAAGGCGATCGTGTTGGCCGAGGACGTGAGCTCGATCGCAAAGCCTGCCAGAAGGGACCCCACGGCAAGACCTCCGGTGAGTCCGACGCTGCCGAGGATCGGGCCAAGCCGCTTCTGATGGGGCGGCGCATGCTCGACGAGTGCTGCCGTGAACGCCGCGGTCGCCGCGCCGCTGGCGACTCCCTGCACAATTCGGCCCGCGATGACCCACCCGATTTCAGGGGCCAGGAGGAATATGAGGTTCGATGCGAACTGGACGACGAGGGCGCCGATCAGTACCGGCCGTCTGCCGATATGATCTGACAGCGAACCCAAGGTGAGTGCGGCCGCGAGGAATCCGATCGCATAGACGGCGAACGCCACCGTGAGCAGTGAAGGCGCGAAGCCCCACTGCTCCCGGTAGACCACCAGCAGTGGTGTCAGGGCGCCGGCTGCGAGATACATGCTGGTGAATGCGAGTGCTGTACCCGCCAAGGCCAGGCCTGGGCGTAGCGTATGCCGTCTTCCGGGGGTGCCCGCGTTTCCATGGATTTCGTCAGTGGTCATATCGTCGACTTTACGGGTCAAGAGGACCGGGTGTAGGGTCCACTTTTATGATGAATTTCCAGACCAATTCGGCGACTGAATCGCTCTTCGGGACGGGTGTGGACCTGCACCTGGAGCTGAGAGGCCCGGGGCTGCGGGCTGGGCTGACGGGCGCTCTGCGGGAGGCGGTGCGCTCGGGACGACTGACGCCGGGCACTCGTCTGCCGGCATCCCGGACGCTCGCGGCTGATCTCGGCATCGCCCGCAGTACTGTGACCGAGTGCTACGCCGAACTGGTAGCCGAGGGCTGGCTCACGGCCCAACAAGGCTCCGGCACCCGGGTGGCTCAACGGGCCACGCCACGCCGCGCAGCGGCTCGCACCGGACAGACTGGGCCGCAGCGACGCCGACCCACCCACGGACTGCTACCCGGTGCAGCGGACTTCGCGGAGTTTCCTCGCCCCCAATGGCTCGCCGCCGCCCGCCGCGCCCTGACAGTAGCACCGCATGACGCCTTCGGTTACGGCGATCCCCTCGGCAGGGTGGAACTGCGCACCGCTCTAGCAGACTACCTCTCCAGGGTCCGCGGCGTGTATGCAGAGCCAGAGCGGATCATTATCTGTTCCGGTTTTCACCACGGGCTGACGTTGACAGCACGAGCACTCAAAGCGCGGGGCGAGCGTGCAGTAGCAGTCGAGGCATACGGTCTAGGCCTCTACCGCACCCTACTGACCGACGCCGGCCTGAGCATCCCGCCACTGCCCATCGATGAACATGGGGCACGTACTGACGACCTGGCGAGCCTGGGCGGTGTGGGTGCCGTACTGCTGACACCGGCCCACCAGTTCCCGACGGGCGTCGCCCTGTCCCCGGAACGGCGCGCCGTCGCTATCGACTGGGCCCGCACCACCGGCGGGCTGGTCCTAGAAGACGACTACGACGGAGAGTTCCGATACGACCGAAAACCGGTGGGAGCTGTCCAGGGCCTCGACCCTGACCGCGTCGTGTACTTCGGCACAGCGAGCAAATCACTGGCACCCGCCCTCCGAGTTGCCTGGATGGTGGTACCCGGACACCTCCTCCCGGATATCACGGCAGCCAAGGGGCGCGTCGAGACGGTGAGCGTCCTGGAACAACTGACTCTCGCGGAGTTCATCACCTCGGGCGCTTTCGACCGTCATGTACGCTCTCGGCGGCAGAGCTACCGGCGCCGACGCGACCAACTGGTCGCAGCCCTGGCGCAGAGCGCACCCGACATCCGAGTGTCCGGCATGGCCGCCGGGCTGCAAGCGGTCCTCGAACTACCACCCGGAACCGAGAGCTGGGCCCTACAAGCCGCGGCCCGCCAAGGACTGATGGTCAGCGGGATGGCGGAGTTTCGTCATGAAGAACTAGACCGGCGGGCAGCCACACAAGACGCCCTCGTCGTCAACTACTCAGCAGTCTCGGACAGCGCATGGGAGGGAGCACTGAACACGTTGTGCAGCGTGATGCCGTAGGGCGCACTCAGGCGGCCCGCTAAACGATTTGCTATTCCGAGGACTGGCATCCTCGCTCGGCAGTGTCGGCACGGCCTACGACAAGGCCCTCCGACAATGGACAACCGTGCTGTTCAAGGACGAATGCATCCGCAGCAGCAGACATTTCTTAAACGTTCCGCTCATACAGCTCGCAGACGTGGCGAGAGCGACCAGGGGCTGGGTCCACTCATACAACACCGTCAGACTGCACGGCCCGCTGGCCTCGGTCCCGCCCGACGAATTCGAGAAGATCAACTACGCGAAATTAGATCCCTCATCAAACGAGGCCACAGTAAGAAGAAGGGATAAACTTTCCGACCCCAATATGGGGTCTAAGGGGCTCTTCAAGGTTCATGGGGAAATTGATTCCCGGATGAGTGTCATGCCGCCGTCCGGGCGGCACTGGTCATGAGGATAATCGATTTGTAGTTCCCTGCGTTGCGGTAGCCGCGGGCGGTGCGTTTATGTGCTTGATTCCGGTGTTGTTGGCTTCGACCTTGCCGGTGGTGGCGCCGGTGACGATGAGGACTTCGATCTCGTTCCACCACCGGCAGACAGTGCGGTAGAGCTTGTTCGTCTCCGGCCTTCCGGCGGCCTCAACTAGGGTCTTGAGTTCCTCTTTCGCCGAGGCGGCGTCGGCCAGCGAGTTGGTGCGCAGCAGGGCCCGCAGCTGTTCCTTGACCTTCCAGACTGCCTGGAGCTTGCCGGTGGCGTCATCGGCGGCGAAGACCTCAGCCAGGCGGTGGGCCGCGGTGTCAGAGAGTGTGTCGCCGGCGCGCAGGAGCAGCATCCGGTGGGCCCAGGCCTTGTCGATGCCGCGGCCGCGGCGGCCCTTGACCTGCTGGGAGAGGTTCTGCCGGGTCTCGGTCACCGCCTGGTTGGCCAGGGACACCAGGTGGAAGTGATCGACCGCGACCGCGGTGCGGGGAAGCCACATCCTCAACGCTTTCTTCGAATGCGGCCGAGGGGTCGATCGCGACCACCTGCACGCCCAGCCGCCACTGAAGCGGGCGGGCGAAGAGCCAGTCCCCGACGCCCTTGTGATCCCGGCCGTCGACCACGCCCAGGACCTGCCCGGTGTCCAGATCCACGATGGTGGTCATTCACGGCTCGTGCCGGATCCACGAGCTGGATTCCGGGTCACGGAAATACCGCACTGATCGGAACCGGTGTTCGTCGATGCCCAGCATGCGCGGGCTGAGCTCATCCACGTCCGGCAGCGTCAGAAGGCAGGCTTCTGTCAGCGCGGCACGGACCATCCACCAGGACACCGCGAACGCGGCAGCGGTCTCGGACACGGCCCGGCCGGAATTGATGACCGCGTCAACGACGTGGTCCCGGAGCCGGCCGGTGGAGCGGGCGCGGCGCGGGACCTGGGCGGTGGATTCAAAGAACGAGAGCCGGGGACCCTCGGGTTCCACGCAGTGCCAGCGGTACTTGGACCAGAGAACCTCCACGGCGCCAGCCACGGGAATGTCGCGGATCCGCTGAAAGCGCCGTTCCTTTCGCCGCGTCGCCACGACACCGCAGGGGGGTGTCCCTATGCTTTTGGTCAAGCGGCCTGGGGAGCTTTTTCCTCGTAGAGTGTCCCGTTTCGGAGCATCGCGTGGATGACGTCGCAGCGGCGCCGGGCGAGGCAGATGATGGCGGCGTTGTGCTTCTTTCCCTGGGCGCGTTTCCGGTCGTAGTAGGCCTTGGAGAGCGGACTTCGCTGTCCCGGTCCACGGCCCGCAGCGTGTGAGGCATCGCCCGGGCTGTCTCGGCAATGATGAATGCGTCCCGGGCATCTGTTTTCGAATTACCGGGATGCAGATCCGCCGCTTTGCGCATGGCCAGCCCGGGCAGGTAAGCGACTTCGCAGCCGCAATCCCTGGCCACCGCCACGGGCAGGGCACCGATGGTGTTGGGCTGGTCCACGACCATCAGCACGTTCCCATGCTGCTGCAGCGTCGTGAAAAGCTCCCGCAGCCGGGCTTCGTCCTGCGGCAACGGCTTATCAAAAAGGCGTTCGCCGGCGCGGCTCAGCGCGGTGGCGTGGTGTTCGCTCTTGCCGACATCAAGTCCGCAGTAAACGTCGAATCCCTGATCCATACTGGCGCTCCTTCGCACCACTCTATGGCCGCAGTCACGACACCCGCTGCCGGCACCCACGTTACGAAGAGACCTGAACCCGTTGGTCCGGCCTTGTCCCTATCAGCGGTCAACAAGTGCCTCCGGACCCGGCGACAACACCCCCCTGTGAGTCTTGATGTGGCTGGTCTGGGACTGGCTGGCAGGGTTGGTGCTGGACGCCTCTTCCTGGCTGTGACTCAACACCCCCTCGGCCCTTTCTTGGGCCTTGGATCCGAATTGTCCGGTCACGGAAATGGCGGCCAGTGCCTGCCCGGCCCACCTCGATGGCTTGATCAGAAGACTGCCCAGCCCCTTAGGACTGTGGCTCATCACAGGAATGCCTCTGAGTGACCTTCACCCGGGCCGGCGTCCGGGCCGCACCGCGCGGCCTGAAGCATCTGCCCGTTCGTGAGGAAGGAACCCCGACCGCGATGACCACTGTCGCATGCTCCCACCCGTTCGTCATCGGCGTGGACACCCACGCCCGCACACATACCTATGCCGTTATCGCCGCCAGCGGCGAGCATCTGGGCACCCAGGCCTTCCCGAATACGCACGCCGGTAGGAACCGTGCGATCGCCTGGGCCGCACGCCGCACGGGCGGCGACCTCGGTGCCTTGTGGGTCATCGAGGGCACCGGCAGCTACGGGGCCCTGCTCACGGGCACCGTCGGAAGGGCGGGGTACCGAGTCGTTGAAGCCCCCAGGGCCTACGCACCCGCCCGCCGGGGCGCCGGAAAATCCGATCCGCTGGACGCGGCCGCCATCGCTGCAGCAGCTCTTCCACTGGACGAGGCTCGTCTGCGAATCCCGCGACAGGACGATGGAATCCGTGCCGCCCTGCGCGTCCTGGTCGCCGCCAGAGAGCAGATGACGCTCGAGCGGACCGCTAAGGTCAACGCCCTTACCGCCCTACTGCGGGCCATCGACCTAGGAATCGACGCCCGCAAGCCCCTCACCGATACCCAGATCACCGAGATCTCCCACTGGCGCGCCCGCGACGAAGAGTTGGCTCTGTCGACTGCGCGGGCCGAGGCCGTCCGGCTCGCCAAGCGCATCACCACGCTGGACGCCGAGCTTAAGGACAATCACACCCGCACCACGGAGCTTCTGGAGTCCAGCCCCGCCGCTCCGCTTCTGGAGGAAACAGGAATCGGGACCGTGACCGCCGCCGTGGTCTACACAGCCTGGTCGCATCTGGGCCGGGTACGTTCCGAGGCCGCCTTCGCCGCCCTGGCCGGGGTCAATCCCATCCCAGCATCGTCGGGGAACACAGTCCGACACAGACTCAACAGAGGAGGCGACAGGCGCCTCAACAGTGCACTCCACATGGCTACCGTCGTCAGGATGGTCCACGACCCCGTCACCCGGGCCTATGCCGAACGCAAGAAAGTCGAAGGTAAGAACCCACGAGAGATCCGCCGCATCCTCAAGAGATATCTCGCCCGGCACCTCTATCGCGCCCTGAACGCGCTCCACACCGCTAACGACACGGTCCCGAGGACGGCTTGACAGATATAGAAGATTCGGATCATCAGTGACAGGGCAGGAAAGTCATACCGGGTCCAGCGACCATGTCCCCGGCGGTCGGGAACCCAATAAATGTAACGGGCAGCCCGGTGGCTGGTCGGTTTCGACAATGACCTGGCGGCGCCCGTTCTCCAGCACGGTGGCGGAGATGACGCGGTAGTCGGGCAGGTTGAAGATGCTGGTGGCAGCGTCAGCCGCCGCCCCGGTAGGCTCAGTCAAGGCTCGTGGTCCTGTTCCTGGTTTGAATGCTTAGACACACTCATCCCAGCAGGGCCACGGGCCCCTTTTTTAGCTACGACACGGAATCAATTCCCCACCAACCTTGAAGAGCCGTCTAAGGAGTCCGAGAGAGACAAAGCAGGCGACCGAACTCGGCCGCAATTGACCCTGCACGAACGACGTGTGGCCCCCTCTTCTGAGGAATCGGGGGCCACAAGTGTCTGGGAGCGCCCCGGCGCCTAGTGTTCCGGGGACTTCTGGGCAAACTGGACGGGGACTTCCGTGCCCTCAGCGTCGATCAGCTTGCCGCCTTCGAACCGGTCGCCGTCGGCCAGGCACTTGAGGTCGTCTTCGGTCACCACCCGTCGCCCGGTACCCGCCACGGTGATCGACTGGTTCTCCGAGTTGCCCGCTTTGAAGTGGTTGAAGAGCAGGTTTAGGCAGATGGCCATGATGGCGGCAGAGCTGATGCCCGAGTGGAAGATGGTGGCAAACCAGGGCGGGGTCTTATCGTAGAACGTGGGTGCGACGATCGGGATCATGCCGAAGCCGATGGAGGCGGCCACGATGATCAGGTTCATGTTGTTCCGGTACTCCACTTTAGCTAGTGTCCGGATTCCGCTGGCGGCGACGGTGCCGAAGAGAACTATGCCAGCACCGCCTAGCACGGCGGTGGGGACGGCTGCAACGACTCGGCCAAGTATCGGAAGCAGGCCCAGGAGAACCAGGATGAGACCGCCGGCTGCCACCACGTAACGGCTTTTCATCTTGGTGACGGCGACGAGTCCGACATTTTGGGCGAAGGCGCTCTGGGGGAACGAACCGAAAATTGGTGCCACCAGGCTGGAAACCATATCCGCGCGCAACCCAGCTGCGATGCGCTTGGAATCTGTTTTGGTGCCGATGATTTCGCCGACGGCCAGGATGTCGGCCATGGTTTCGGTCAGGATAACGACCATCACGATCACCATGGAGATGATGGCTGCGATCTCAAACGTGGGGATGCCAAGGTGGAAGGGCGTGGGAAACGCGACGACTGGGCCGTCGCCCACCTTCGAGAAGTCCGCCATGCCGACGACAACGGAGACTAGGGTTCCGATCACCATGGCGAGGAGGATGGACAGGCGGGAAATCGTTGCCCTGCCTACCTTACTCAGCACGAGGACCAGGGCAAATGTCAAGGCGGCCAGACCGAGGTTAGCCATGCTGCCGTAGTCCTCGGCCTTTTTGTTCCCGCCCATGGCCCAGTTCGCCGCCACCGGCATGAGCGTCAGGCCGATAGTGGTGATAACGGTGCCGGTCACCACGGGTGGGAAGAATCGGACGATCCTCGAAAAGACGGGCGCGATCAGGAGACCGATGGCTGCGGACGCGATGACCGCACCGAACACGGCCGGAAGCCCGCCGCCGCCAGTCACGATGGCGACCATAGTCGCGACGCTGGAGAACGACACTCCCTGCACCAATGGTAATTGGCAACCAAAGAACGGGAGGCCGATAGTCTGCAGGAGCGTTGCCAGGCCCCCCACAAAGAGAGCGGCGGCGATCAGGATGCCGATGTCGTTAGGCGCTAGACCGGCAGCCTGACCGACGATAAGGGGAACGGCGATAATGCCGCCATACATGCTCAGGACGTGCTGGAAGCCGTAAGCGAAGCTGCTCCCGATGGAGACCCGTTCGTCTTCAGGCCGGTTACTTGGCCGCTTGGTACCAGCCTTGGAGGGACTTTTCTGGTTCATGGTGAACTCTCTGATTCATGACAGACGTCTTCGTCTGCTCAACATTGTCTGGCTAACAAGATGATGGGAGATCCTTCTGTGGATTTTGGTCCAGAGAACGGTCGTGTGGAGGTCCCGCAGGGCCCGATGAGTGGACAAGACACGGTCGGGTGAACCTGAGGTTGCTGCGGGCTTAGCAAATGCCCGCGAAGCCGGTCAACGCGACGGAGCGCAGGCGTCGTCGCGCCGGAACGGGGAAAATTGGGCGCGCGTTCGCAAAATTGACTTCCAGAATAGCCCAGCATCGACGTGGTGTGCATCACACTGCCGCGCGTAGAAGTGGTGATTCGGGTAGGTGAACGCCATCGGATCTGACTTCCAGAGTTTGCCCGTAGGGAACGTCGCTACTTAACTCGGCTGTGTAAGTCGAATGGTCATGTCTGGTGAGAAGTATGCCGGAGGATGGTCGCTCTAGGGCGGCAAGGATGAGCAGTCCGACGGCTTCATTGATTGATTCTTGGACGCTTTCGGCGTCGAGGGCGGTGATGCGGATTGCTGTTGGACTAACTTGTTCGGTGGTCATCTACGGACTTTCGTGCAAAGGGGGCGGCGCCTTTGGCCTCTCCTCTGAATCATGCGGGAGGTTCAAGACGATGGATACGAACGGGCGTGGCATCGCCGTCGATAGCAGGAAGATTCCACTTCCAGCTCTTCGGGCGCTGTTCTTTACCGCTTGAGGAGGCGCTCTGTCCTTCCCGGTTGACCTGTTCGGGCAGGCGAAAGGACGCCAATTTGCTCCCGTGGTACGGAGCATCCATCCACTGAAGAGCCGGCCCCTTCCGCGCCGGGCGCGGTGTGGTTATCCGAGGCGATCATCTCCAGGCCGTCCCGCTGGCGGGTGAGCTCGGCTCCGATCTTCGCAGCGATCTCCGGATCCAGCGCGGACAGGTCCGCGTCTAAGGACGGGGACCCTACCTGCTCAAACGCGACGGTAGCCGCTGGGCCGTTCACAGTTCGCCACCGTTCATGGACGCGTACTCCTGGGCGGAGAGCAGCGGGCCTTCGGCGGTCACGGCCACCTTGAACAGCCAGCCGGCGCCGTATGGATCGCTGTTGATCAGCGACGGGTCGTCGACGACGGCGGGGTTGATGGCGGTGACCTTGCCGGTCACCGGTGCATACAGGTCCGAGACGGACTTGGTCGATTCGACCTCGCCGCAGGTCTCCCCCGCTGTCACCTTTGTGCCGACCTCGGGCAGGTCCACGTACACAATGTCACCCAAGGCATCCGCGGCCACGGCCGAAATACCAATGCCAACCGGGCCGGACCCGTCAGCGGCAACCCACTCGTGCTCTGCGGAGTACTTCAGTTCAGCAACAACCTTGCTCAATTTGCTTCCTGTCTTCGGAGGGAGAATCTACTTTTGGCGCTTGTAGAAAGGCAGTACGACAACTTCGAAGGGCTCGGTCTTGCCACGTACGACAATGTCCACGAGGGTGCCGGGTTCGGTGTGCTTGACATCGACGTAGGCCATGGCAATCGGGTAGCCCAAGGTGGGTGAGGGCTGGCCGGAGGTAACTTCGCCGATCAAACCGCCATTTCTGAGAACTGCATAGAGGCCCCGCGCGGCTCGCCGTCCGAGGCCCTTGAGCCCGACGAGTTTCTGGCCAATAGTTGTGCCGACGCCGGCTTCCTTCTTGGCGGCCAGCGCGGACTTGCCGATGAAGTCGCCCTCCTTGGACAGCGCGATGACGGAGCCCAGGCCGGCAGCGTATGCATTGCCATACCGGGAGAGTTCGTTGCCGTAGAGCGGCATGCCGGCCTCGAGCCGGAGCGAGTCGCGGGACGCGAGTCCGGCGGGCGTCAGCTCGCCCTCTTCGGCGATGGCGACGAGCGCCTGCCAGAGGGCTGAGGCGGCGTCGTTTCCGACGAAGATCTCAAAGCCGTCCTCACCGGTGTAGCCGGTGCGGGCCAGCAGGAGGTCCTGGCTGGCGCCGCCGAACATGAACGAAACCTCCACGGCGGCGTAATACTTCAGGCCGGTCACGAGGTCGTGCTGACCGGCGGGGATCAGGCGCAGCAGGATCTCCTGGGCCTTGGGCCCCTGCACGGCGATCAGCGAGGTCTCGGCGGAGGCGTCCAGGACGGTGACATCGAACCCTGATGCCCGTACGGCGAGGGCTGCGGCGACCACCGTGGCGTTGCCCGCGTTGGGGACCAAGAGGAACTTGTCAGTGCCGTCGGTCCCCGCCGGGCGGCGGTAGGTGATGAGGTCGTCGATGATGCCGCCGTCCTCCTGGCAGATCAGCGAGTACTTGGCCTTGCCGATCGCCATCGCGGAGATCTTGCCGACGAGGGCGTAGTCGAGGAAGGCTGCGGCGTCGGGGCCGGTGACCCAGACTTCGCCCATGTGGGAGAGGTCGAACAGGCCCGCGGAGTTGCGGACGGCGTGGTGCTCGGCGAGTTCGGAGCTGTACTTCAGCGGCATCTGCCAGCCGCCGAAGTCAGTGAAGGAGGCGTCGAGCTTCTTGTGCTCTTCGTACAGGGCCGTGTAGTTCTCAGGCATCGTTGGCTGTCCTTAGTTGGCGGAGTCGTCCGAGCGGACCTCGAAGGCTTCGAGGGGAGGGCAGAAGCAGATCAGGTTGCCGTCCCCTGCAGCACCGTCGATCCGTCCGACCGGCGGGAAGTACTTGTCCTGCTTGAGCGTGTGGACAGGGAAGACGCCCTGCTCGCACGGGTACTCGCGGGTCCGGATGTCCTTCGGAACGGCGATGTCCACCGCGGCATCGACGGTGTCGTAGCCGTAAGCCTTCAGCATGTCGTCGACGTCGGTCTGGCGGCGCGCGCCGATGTGCCCGTCCGAAAATAGGGATTTAGATGAATGAACCGCCATGAGGAACTCCACAATTCAGGGATATGAGCCACGAATATTCAGGTTCCTCCCCGCTCTGTATTGGACCTGAGAGTTTTCGCGTCCCCTGTGGTTACAGGGCACCGCTTGCACCGTCGGTGAGTCGAGGTTCCAACTACGTTCAGAGTTGCCTCACCGCGGCGGTACGGGGGCCTGAGAGATTCCTGGGGAGGATTTGCTCCTACGGCGCCTGCTTGTATCTACTTGCAGGGCTCTCCCGCCGCGATCAACAGCTGTATCACTTGTGAGTGATATGTCTCACACAATAACCGACCTCGGATAGGAGCGGGAGGTGAGGATGCAAAAAATGCAACCGTGAGGGTGTTGTAAAAAATGCAACTTAGGGCTTGTGCAGAAAATGCAACTGGGGGTTGTGGAACCCAAGATTTCGTTGCTAGAACTTATCGCAACGCATCCGGTGGAGGAATCTAATTGGAGCTTGCGGCATCCAGTTCAGTTATCCCGCAGCTTCGCACGATGCGGATATGTGCTGAAGATAAAAGGGAAGTATGTGGAATCAAAAGCATTTAGGATCAAGTTTGTCCGATTCCAAAAATGCTAATAGATATTATCTAAGCAGGCTTTTCCTGCGACACCAGTCAGTGTCCGGCAGGGGGCTAGGTTATAACGAGTTTGTACTCTACATTCAGCCTGCTTGTCTCTAGCACATGCCAGTAAGGTCGCTACGGGTGGTCCGCTACGACTGAGAAATAACAATCAAGGAGATCAGTATGAGTGACAAGTCCACTCTTGTTGGTGCAGGAAAAACCATTGCCTCAATGACCAATGGGTTCAATATCTATACTCGATACTTGTCGAGTGGTGTGCAGAAAGGACTCGAAGGGACCGGGTACTCCTACGTCGGCCGGCAGTCCGGGTTCGACAGCGGCCGCGAACTGGCGAACTTCGAAGAGCTGATCGAAATGGGCGTCGATGGAATCGTCATCATGCCGCATCAGCTGGAGTCTGCAGCTCGTGGCGCCGAACTCGCCGCAAAAGCTGGAATTCCCGTCGTTAGCCTGCTCCGTTTCGGCCCCGGTCCGCTGGACCCCTACATTGTTGGGTCCGTTCGCCAGGATGACCGCGTTCCGGACATCGCCGAGTGGGTAACCGAAAACACCGATCCCTGTGAAGTCCTCCTCGTACCCAGCGTCCTGGGACAGGGCTTCTCGGAGGAATACACCAAGACCCTCGAAGAATCATTTGAGAAGTTCGGCGGCGGCAAATGGAAGATCGTTGGCGCCGCTGAAGGCCGATACGACCGCTTCAAGTCCGCTGCGGCCGTAGAGGGTCTCTTGCGGGAACACCCCAATGCAAAGGTCATCATCGATTACGCCGCAGAAATGGCCATCGGTATTGCCCAGTACCTGAAGAAGACTGGCCGGACCGACATCGTCACGATTACCAGCGACTGCACCGAGGAAATGATCCCCTGGGTCAAGAACGGCGGCATCACCGCATCGCGCTACTACTCCCCGGCCTGGCACGGCCTTACGGGCGTCGAGGTTCTTCGAAACTACCTCGAGAATGGCGTGAAAGAACTGGAAGCCGTTCAGGTTCCCGTTGCCGACGTCATCGTCACAAAGGAAAACATCGATGAATGGACCGCAAAGCAGCCGGTGTGCTACGAGGAATACTTTGCCAATGTAGTGCGCATCCCCTAGTTACCGAAGTCCTAAGCAGCCATAACAAGAGGTTGCTAGTTAGGGATATTAGGTTGTTTGGGAATCCTCGGGGAGCTGATTACGCATTTAGTTATGACAGACCCGGATGCAGCACTTCGACTTTACGACTGCCCGACCACGCAAGGACGCTGTGGACGGTCAGTGCGAGGTGCACACAGCATTCAGTTATGGCAGGACCGGAAGCAGCTTTCATCTTTTGACTACCCCACCACGGACGCTGTGGGCCGTCAGAACGAGATGTGCACAACTACAAGTAATTCGGATTAGATTTCGGCCCACCCTGCTCTCTCGATAGCGATGAGAAATCCCGTCCCTCGTCCCGTGCGGCGAGCGATTGCCGGCGCTTGGATTAACCGCAGCAGACCCGGACGCAGTGACAGTTGGGATAAGCCATGGTCACTGAGGGCAGGGTGGGACCGAAAGAAAGAGGCGACTATATTGTGAACGACTTGCTGATTGAGGGAGCACGGCTTTGGACTGGTGGACCTCTTCAAAATATTCGCATTGACGGGTCACACATAGTGTCGGTGATTCCTCAATCAGAGGACCAGGCGCTGAAACTCAGCTGCGGTCCTGCCAGGAGAACCCTGCGGCTCGACGGGCGACTTGTGTTTCCTGGTTTCGTCAATATCCACGCACATTTGGACAAAGCCATGATGGCCGATCGTTTTAGAAATGAAAGCGGGACCATTGACGAGGTCCGCAGAAATATGAAGAAGGCCAAATCATCCTTCACCTACGATGACGTCCGGGAGCGCGCTTCCAGAGCCTTGCAAAGATGCGTTGAGCATGGCGTAACTGCAGTCCGAACCCACGTCGATATAGACCCAACTGTCGGCTTGACCAGCCTGCGTGCGCTCCTGTCCCTCAAAGAAGACTTTCAGAAAAGTATCGACCTGCAGATCGTGGCTTTCCCACAGGAAGGCATACAAGAATATCCTGGAACGAGGGACCTGCTCAAGGCCGCACTGGAACTGGGAGCTGATGTCATCGGCGGACACCCAAGCATCTCAGCAAGCAGAAAAGAGCTCAACGAGCAAGTCGATATCGTCTTTGAATTGGCCAAAGAGTTCGACGTCGACATTGACTTCCATACGGATTTCGGGATCAATGCAAACTACACACACCCGGTAACGCTTCACGCGGATGGGCGGGAGTACCCCGATAATCTAGGGGCAGTCTATATCGCTGAAAAAACAATAGCGGAAGAATACCAAGGACGCGTCACCGCAAGCCACCTCTGCGGTCTGGATATGGTGCCACCTGAACTACGAGCGAACGTGTGCGACCTGTTGCGCGAGGCAGGCGTCTCGGTGGTATCCACGCCCGCAAGCAACATGTACGGCAATGGCCGCGATGATGCTGTGGGAGCGCGCCGTGGAGTGACGCGACTATCTGAATTGCGCGCGGCTGGTGTCAACGTTGCCGTTGGCACGGACAATATCCGTGACCCGTTCGATCCTTATGGGAACACGGACCTCATCCAAAACGCCATCCTGGCCTCGCTGGCTTGTCACATGGTCACCGAACACGACTTTCTGGAGATGCTTTCGCTTCATACGGTTGCGCCCGCTCAGATTATGGGCCTGACCAAGTATGGACTTGCCAGTGGCGATGAGGCGAGTCTGGTCGTATTGGAAGCCCGGTCCCTAACCGACCTACTTGACGGAGACACGGCTAGGAGAGTTGTGCTGAAACGCGGGCTCTCCGTGGGCGCGGCACCTCTGAAGTCTTTGTACGACGACAATGAAGGCGTCACGACCGGGGTGGCGAAATGACACAGAAAATCATCGACCTCAGAAGCGACACAGTCACCAAACCCACAGCCCGGATGCGCGCAGCCATGGCTGAGGCGGAGGTGGGTGACGATGTATTCGGTGAGGATCCCACAGTTAGGGCCCTTGAAGAGGAGAGTGCCGGACTGCTCGGCAAAGAAGAGGGCATGTTCGTTGCCTCCGGCACTATGGCGAACCAGATCGCCGTTCTGAGCCTTTGCAGCCGCGGACAGGCAGCGATTGTCCTAGAACACTCGCATCTTCAACGTATGGAGCGGGCGGGAGCGGCCGCTCTCATGGGAGTACCATTCCTGCCCATAGCCACAGGCAGTGGCGTATTCAATGGTGCCCAGTTGGAAGCCTCACTGTCGCCGGTACACCCGATTCAGATGCCGAAGCTAGGGCTGCTCTGCCTGGAGAATACGTATGACCTCAATCGGGGACTCGTTGTTTCGCCGGCGGAAATCGACGCAATGTCCGTACTGGGCCGGCAACATCACGTGCCGACATTTCTCGATGGTGCCCGAATATTCAATGCGGCGGTGGCCTTAGGTGTACCTGCTGCGACCTTGACCCGTTCCGTTGATGCCGCCCAATTTTGTTTGGCCAAGGGATTGTCGAGTCCTGTGGGGTCAGTTCTCGTCGGGAGTCGGGACTTTATTGCCGAGGCCAGATGGATGAAGCAACAGCTCGGAGGTGGCTGGCGACAGGCCGGCGTAATAGCGGCCGCAGGGCTCGTTGCCCTCAAGGAGATGATCCCCCGTCTAGCCGAGGACCACGCGAGGGCACGGCAGCTTGGGCTGATGCTTGCCGACGTTGGATTGAAAGTTGATGAATCGCAAATACAGACGAACATTATTCGCGTGGAACTTGGTCCGTTTGGCCTTGACGCGGAGACGTTTGTTCGGCGCATGGCGGCTCTTGGCGTTCTCGTGAAGCCGATCGGGCCCGAGACTGTGCGGATGGTTCTGCACAGGGAAATTGAGCAGGGCGATCTTGCCGCAGTTGTCGATGCGGCTGCAGCCTGCTCATCAGATTAGTGAATTAAATTACCCAAAGGAAACAGCGATGTTTGATCTTCTGATAAAGAATGGCAAATTGGTGACTGCGGAAGAGGAATTTTTCGGGGACGTTGGGATCCGCGATGGAAAAATTCTAGCCGTAGGTGCGCCGGGGACACTGTCGTCGGCTGAACAGACCGTGGATGCTGATGGCCTCCTTGTACTTCCAGGCTTAGTCGATCCGCATGCACATTTTGGGCACCGCGTCCACCTGGATCATGGGTGGGTTTCTGCGCTTGACGATTTTGCAACGGGAACCGCATTCGCTGCCGCTGGTGGCACCACAACGGTCATCGACTTCGCAGTCCAGCGCGAATCGGATCTGATTTCAACAATTCAAGAACGCCGAACAGAAACCGAGGGGCAGTCTGTCATCGACTTCTCGCTCCACCCGGTTTTAACCAGTACGTCGACTGAAACGGTTGACGAACTCCCTCAACTCATAGCGCTGGGCTTCCCTACTTTTAAGCTCTACATGCTGTATCGGTCTCAGGGCCGTATGGGTGATGATGCGCTCCTGCTGGCTGCTCTTGAAGCGTCCGCACGCGGAAACGGCATGACCATCGTGCACGCAGAGAACGCGGCGATGATGGAGTTCAACACTCAAAGCCTTGTAGCGAATGCCGCGACGACTGCGGCTGATTTTGCGCGAACGAAACCCAACATCGCCGAAGCAGAGGCGATCAATCGTGCCCTGTTCCTTGCCGAGCAGACGGGCGCAAGCATATACATCTTCCACACCTCCACCCGCCAGGGTGTGGAACTGATACGGCGAGCTCGCGAAAGGGGTGTTGCGGCCTACGCCGAAACGTGTCCACACTATCTGACCCTCACGGAGGAGTCACTGCAACGCCCTGACGGGCATCGGTTCCTGTGCAGCCCTCCGTTGCGCACAACCGAAGATTCCGATGCACTTTGGCGAGCGTTGGCAGACGGCGTGATTCAGGTCGTCAGCTCGGATCACTGTGGTTACGGCACTGAAGTGAAAGACCTCGGCCGCACCGACTTTCGCCGCGGGGCCAATGGTCTGCCCGGGGCAGGTCTCCGGCTTCAGCTGATCCATTCACAGGGCGTCCTGAAGGGACGTCTGAATTTGAGTGAGATGGTCGGGCTCTTGAGCACAAACCCCGCCCGACTATTTGGGTTATGGCCGATGAAGGGGACCATCAGCCAAGGATCCGATGCCGATCTGGTTCTGTTCGACCCGACTATACGACGGGTCGTCAGGGCAGCAGAACTTGACACCCCCGTTGACTGGTCTCCGTATGAGGGGATGGAACTTACCGGATGGCCAGTCATGACCTTGTCTCGGGGAGAGATCGTGGCCCTGGACGGAAAGTGCGTGGCCACCCCGGGCCGGGGGAAATTGGTCCAGCGCTGGTCATCTGGAGCCGCCGCAATGACTACAGGGTCGGCGGCAACCACAGCTGTCGAGACTACGGAAGAAAAAGAGAAAGGCCACTTGTGATGCATGAGACTCTTGAAGACTTTGAAGAAGATGCGGGCAGAATGCTCGACGAGCTCTACGCCATTGGTGCTCAGAGCGACGGTGGTACCTATCGATCCCTATACGATGCCTCCTGGGTGGAGGCACGGGAACTGATCAAGGGCTGGATGGCGGAACGCGGGCTGGAAGTACGGATAGACCCTGTTGGGAACATCATTGGTCGCCTGCAAGGAACGACCGATGCGCCAATCGTGGCTACTGGTTCGCACATGGACACGGTAAGGAACGGCGGCCGCCTGGACGGTGCCTACGGTGTTGTCGGCAGCATCCTCGCCGTCGGATCTCTGGGACGGAAGCTGGGTAAGCCCGCCCGTACGCTTGAAGTTATCGTGCTTTGTGAGGAAGAGGGAAGTCGATTCACCAATCATTACTGGGGCTCTCGCTCCATCGTTGGAGAGACGACTCTGCGCGAAGCCGAAGAGAGTCTCGACAAGACCGGCGTGTCCCTGGCCAGTGCCATGCAAGAACTAGGACTGGATCCGCGTGAGATCTCCTCGGCCAAGCGCAACGATATCGGCTACTTTGTCGAACTCCATGTCGAACAAGGCGGGATCCTAGAGAACGAGGGTCTTGACTTGGCGTTGGTAACTGCGATTACAGGAATTACGCGTTGGGACGTCACCGTGACGGGAGAGGCCAATCACGCCGGCACAACTCCAATGAACCTTCGCCGAGACGCGCTGGCAGGCGTTGCACAGATGATTTCCGACGTCGAAAATGCGGCAAAAGAGGCTGGCCCGCCGGCCGTCGCGACGGTCGGCCGCCTATCTGTAACTCCCGACCAGATCAACGTTGTTCCAGGACAGGTCAGGTTCACGGTCGAGCTGCGGACTCCCGACCGGATCCAGCAGCTGGCCACCCAGTCAGTCATTGAACGAAGTCTCGCCGCGACAGCGGCAAAGAGGGACCTCGGGATTGAGCTGAAACTTCAACACGATCATGAGCCTGTGCTGATGAATGTCGAAGTGATGGACGCTATCAAAGAAACGCTGAATGATGGCGGAGTTCCGTACCGGCCACTCTCCAGTGGAGCAGGGCACGATACACAGTTGTTCTCACAGATAGCGAAAGTCGGAATGATCTTCACCTCCTCAAAGGGCGGCCTGAGTCACACTCCCTTGGAGGACACCGACCCAAGGGCACTGGGAGAAGGAGTATCGATCCTTGCCGGCACCCTCCTGCGGCTGGCCTACAAGTCCTAATCCATGATCGCGGCAGACATGCGCCGCGGTTAGTGCCTGATCCAGCCCTGGCTGGAGGGATTCCCGGCTGATCTGGCCAGTGAGTGGGAGGGAAGGCCTCACGTACTTCTACGCACAAGGCGACAGGTCCCTTTCCTCTCACGCCGAAGCGTGGGAGGCCCCATGAGTACGTCCGCCGAGTCCGCGTTCAAATCGTTTGAAGTTTTGCCAAGCAATCTCAGTGGCGGACGTATACCTCAGCCGCTCCTGTGATATCACCGGTCAGCGGAGCACCCATAGGGTCGCCGGGTCCGCAAATGAGATGACGGCCCCGCCGTCATCCACAATCCGGGACCCGGCCTGCCCGCGAACGACGAGCCCGCCGTCTGGCCCCAGACGAAAATACGTTCAAAAAATCGCACGCGTAAGCGCCGCGCCCCAAAAAATCAGCAAGTCTGTGACACCACAAGAGTCACCGCCACACGCATATTAAGGATGCAGTCATGTCGCTTGGTTGGAAGATACATGGTGACGGCAAGTCACTCGGCCCGGAAGAGGTAGTGGCCCCCGACGAACGACTGTCCTGGCCCAGGACGATAGGCCTGGGTGTGCAGCACGTCGGTGCCATGTTCGGCCCCACTTTCATTCTTCCGCTGCTCATGGGGCTGGACGCGCGGCTAGCGATCATGATGAGTGGTGTCACGACCGTTATGTTCCTGCTCGTCGTAAAGGGTCGCGTGCCCAGCTACCTTGGCACCAGTGGTGCCTTTGTCGGCGCGGTACTCGTGGTGCGTTCCCAGCCCGGTGCAGATTCGGCCGAAGTCACCGGGGCCATCCTGGTCGCCGGTGTTGTGCTCGTCCTTCTGGGGGTCCTGATCCACTTTGCCGGATCCCGGGTGATCAACAAAGTCCTACCTCCTGTGGTGACCGGCTCAATCGTACTGATGATCGGATTCAATCTCGCGCCAGTGGTGGCCGACACCTATTGGCCGCAGGACCAGTGGGTTGCCCTGATCGTGATGCTCTTCACGATCTGCTGTGCGGTCGGGCTGCGTGGCTTCTTCGGCCGGATCTCGATCTTTCTCGGCCTGGTTTTTGGCTACTTCTTGTCCTGGGTGCTTGACGTGGCCGTGGGCCCGATCACCTCGTTGGACGCTGGCATAGGCCAGGTCACCACCCATTTACGGGTCAACTGGCAGCCGCTGCACGACGCCGATTGGATCGGGCTTCCTGCGCCCACGATGATGGGCGCAGACGGAACGGAGGCCGCCGGGTGGCACACTCCTAGCTTTTCCATCGCAGCGATCATGGTCATCTTGCCCGCCGTTATCGCCATTACGGCCGAGACGGTTGGCCATGTCAAGGCCATCGCGGAGACCACGGGCGAGGACCTGGACCCTATGATGGGCCGCTCAGTCATAGCCGTTGGCCTCGGCACGGTGGTCGCCAGTGCAGTGGGCGGCTCACCCGTCACCACCTACGGTGAAAATATCGGTGTCATGGCCGCCACCCGCGTCTTCTCCTCCGCCACCTACTACGTTGCCGCCGGCATAGCGGTCCTTTTTGGATTTTCCCCCAAGTTTGGCGCGCTGTTCGCGGCCATGCCTGGCGGTGTCCTCGCCGGCAGCACAGTCATCCTCTACGGCATGATCGGCCTACTTGGCGCCCAGATCTGGAAGGAAAGCGGCGTTGACTTCGGCAATCTGATCAATATGGTGCCGGTGTCAGCGGGCGTCATCATTGGAATCGGCAACACTAGCGTGAATTTCAGCGACTCATTCTCCCTGAGCGGAATATCACTCGGAACCATCGTGGTGATAGGCGGCTATCATCTGTGCCGAGTGATTGCTCCGGTACAGCTGTTGGCAAGTATCGACAAGCGGCAAGCTAAGGAGACCGCCCAGGGTTTGGTTGACTCTCCGAGGTAATGGGTTCCGGGCACGGGGCATCCAGGTCAAGGCCGCCTCGCCCCGTTTGCGAGAGCCAGTGCCGCGCACGGCGTAGGGTGGGGGAGGAGCCCGCCGCTAGACCGCCCGAAGGGTCCCGCGGAAGCTGCGGGCACCGGTCGACGCCCAGGTTGGCCTCACTCTGCACCTGTGCGCCCCAGAGCGGATGTCCGCAGCCAGAGTTCACCGTCCCTGAAAGGGCCGTTCGAGCACCCGCCGGCGTCGCAAGGACTGAAGCCCGACACCCATGTCCTCCTCGCCCTGCATCCGCAAAACCAGAAGGATCGCTGCAGCCGGTTTACGGACTGCTTCTCACCCTGCTGACCGTTGCCTAGACAACCGCTGACGCGACCAGCAGGTCCTCGATGTCCCACGCTAACGCCAATGCCGTTTTGACGCCGCGCCAACGTTTATGGGTCGCGCGTCTGGTCATTGACCACGGATGGCCGGTGTCCCGTGTGGCCGAACAGTTCAATTGCGCCTGGCCCACGGCCAAACCTTGGGCGGAGCGATATGCCGCGATGGGCGAGGCGGGCATGACGGACAGGTTCTCGCGGCCGCACCGAGTGGCGAACCGCTCCCCGCAGCAACTCGTACGCAAGGTCGTGCACCTTCGGTGGAAGCAGCGTCTGGGACCAGTCGGGATCGGCGCGAAGCTGGCCATGCCGGCCTCAACGGTCCACGCGGTTCTGGTCCGCTGCCGGCTGAGCTGGCTCCCTTACTCGGACAAGCGCACCAGGGAAGTGATCCGCCGCTATTAGCACGAGACACCCAGGATCCATGATTCATGATTCATGTGAAAGAGCTCGGGAACATCCCGGACGGCGGCGGCTGGCGCTACGGCGGCAGGAAAAACGGCGGACGGAACAGGGCTGCGACCCCAGCAAAGCCGCGGAGCAAGAACCGGGAACCGCTGATCGGGACCGCTTACGTGCACACCGTCATCGACGACCACTCCCGGGTGGCTTACGCCGAGATCCATGGCGATGAAAGTGCGGCCACGGCGGTAGCCGTGCCGAAAAGGGCTGCGTCTTGGTTCGCCGCCCGCGGTGTCACCGTCGAACGGGTCCTCTCCGACAACGGCGGCCTACAAATCCCATCTCTGGCGGGACACCTGCCTGGAGCTGAACAACAAGGCGAAGAAGACCCGCCCCTACCGGCCGCAGACCAATGGGAAAATCGAGCGGTTCCACTGCACCCTGGCCGACGGATGGGCATTCCAACGCTTCTACGCCACAGAATCAGCCCGCAGAAACGCCCTCCCGGCCTGGCTCCACCACTGCAATCACCACAGGCCCCACACCGCAATCGGAGGCCGGACGCCCATCAGCCGCTTAACCAGCCTGCCCGGGCAGTACACCTCGCCCGGCTTAAATCGGGTCCCGCGGTCGGCCCGTACCGCGAACCCTGGCGGGCTCCTCATGCCTACCGCGTTCCTGCGGTCTGGGTGTTCGCCACTCGTCGGTGTCGTGCCACGGCGTCCGTGTTTCCGCACCGGGCACTGCAGTATCGCTGCCGGCCGGCCTTTGAATTGTCGACGAACGCCCGGTAGCAGCTCTCCCGGGCGCAAGTGCCGATCCGTTCGCCGCCGCTCCAGGCAATAAAGAGCGCCAGTCCACAGGCAGTGACAGCCTTGACGCGGGAGAGAACGTCGTCGCCGTCAGGAAAAAGGTGGAGGTGGGGAGGGGAGCCGTCATGGGTCGTCAATGACAGTTTCCCAGCGGCACGCTCGAGGAGCGCATTGATTGAAAGGCATCTTGCTTCCACGCTTCGGGCGGCAAATACCGGCTTCAGTTCTGCTGCCCAGGCGTAAAGACCCTGCTCTGCAGCGGTGTCCACCCCGGGTTCCGTAATGCTGACATCGCGCAGCAAAGCCTCCAGGTCCTGCCCGTCCGGCGCATTCACCAGGGCCGCTGCTAATTGGGCTCCTACCTGAGTCTCGTGACTGTATCCCACACCGCCAGTGTAATGGTTGAACGGGAGCAATACATTACAGGATGCTGTACCTATGCATGAACATACCTGGCAAGTCCAATCCGAGCATTCCACGTCCTCCGGAACCGTAATCTACTCCCAGTGTCACTGCGGCGCTCACACGCTGGGACTGAAGCACCGCACCCACGACCTCCTCGCCGTTGTCGTGAAAAAATGACCGATGGGCAGCCATCCCTGGAGGGATGGCTGCATCCGATTCACTGTTTGTTTCTCACCCTGCTGAGGACATCTGGGACCTACGTTTGCCCCAGAACACAGGGCGACTCCGCCCTAATCGCATCAAGCATCAACTTTCGAAATCGCCAAGGTTCTACCGGCCAACCCTCCTGCTCCGGTTCCCCGCCCTTCTGTGTTCGCCGCATCCACCTACCGCTGCACAGGACCTTCAGTGGGGCCAGTAATAAGCGTCCTGCCAAGGCCAGAAAATACTCGACAGCCAAGGCTTTGGCGACGAGGTCATCATCATGGGAGCCGGTTGCTGCCCTGAAGTTGCAGTTTTTGCATCATGCCGTTGCATAAAGTGTGTCTTCGACCTAGCATCCGAGGATGGAGACGGAGCAGAAACAGAGCGGCGCGGCGAGAGTCATGGCAGTTCTTGAAGCGCTCAGCTCTGGCGATGCGGCTGAGTTCCCCGACGGAATGACCGTTTCCGATGTTTCGCGTGCGTTGGGCCGCGACAAATCCGTCGTATCCCGCCAGCTCAAGAGCCTGCTGGAAACCGGGCTGGTGGCCCGTGATCCAGAGGGCCGATATGAGCTGA
This sequence comes from Arthrobacter sp. NicSoilB8, assembly GCF_019977355.1. Classification (NCBI taxonomy): domain Bacteria; kingdom Bacillati; phylum Actinomycetota; class Actinomycetes; order Micrococcales; family Micrococcaceae; genus Arthrobacter; species Arthrobacter sp. NicSoilB8. The sequence continues at coordinate 75,539 of NZ_AP024656.1, forward strand.
GCTGGCGCTTGTTTGCGCTGGCTCTGCGGGCCGGTGATCAGCGCCTGACTAAGATGGCCGTGCCAATGATGTTCCGGCTTACTGCGGTGATTCGCGAACGCAGCTATCTGACAGTGTTCAGTGATGGCGAGGTCCTGACGGTACACACCGAAAGTTCCCACCGGTCCATCGAGGCAGTCGGATGGGCAGGGCGTACGGTACCCCTGAACCGAAGTTCAAGCGGGATGGCGCTGTTGATGGACTACGAGGATGATCAGATCCTCGAGATCGTCCGCAGAGGCCAAGACGGCCTCGGAACCCATGCAGCACGGGAGTATCTGGCTCACGTCCGGGAAGCCCGGGAAACTGGTTACACAGTAGCTAACCGGATTTTTGACCCCGAGCTCATCGGCGTCGGCGCACCAGTGCGTGACCATTCAGGACGCATTATAGCCGCCGTGAACATTTCTGGACCAGACACTCGAGTAGAACCTAACATCCTCGTCGTCGCGGGACAGATACTCTCTATGGTCCGAGCTGTTCAGCAGTCGCTCTCGCCAGGGACGCGTGTCTTCGGCTACCACACAAGGACATGATCTGGTCGGTACCTTCGCCGCCCCAGCCTTGCGAGGCCATTGATGGGCGATAGGCGACTGCGGGCCGACGCTTCCGCAACCAGAACGGAAACTTGAACTGGCCGGGGGTGCCGCCCCGCCTTCTGGGATCAGTCTCCCGATGGATGCGGATTTCCTTTCGCGTGGGCTGATGCGAGGAAGAAGCCTTCGCCGTCCGGTGGTCAGCTGCCCGCAATCGGAGCGAGATCGCCGATCTTTCCGGAGAAGGAACCACCGAGCCGCACGACCGAATCACTGCTCGGAACAGTGACGGATCTTCCGGGCAGCTTCTCGAGCGGGTACGGACGCCGTTCTGGGCCATCCATAGAGCTGCCACTAGAGCAACTGGGCCCCGCGATCTGGCGGGTTGATGAGCCAGGACGTAGGCGCCCGAACAGGACGGCAATCGACGCGCTCATGCTATCGGGCTACTTCCGGGCAAGCACACGCCATCATCCGGAAGGCTCATGCCGCCGGTTTCCATCGAGGCGAAGTCGACCGGTTGTGCAGCCGCCCAGGCCTGGTCCAAGGCAGCCACGAGAGCGTTGACGTCCCGAGCTCCATAAATCGCCAGATGCCCATCTATCAGCATGAAGGGGGTCCCGCTGGCACCGAGTTCCTGGGCCTCCCGCTGATCACGCTCGACACTGTGGCGGAACCGGCCGCTCCCGATAGTGTCGCGGGCGGCGACCGGATTGATCCCGATGTCGGATGCGAATGCAACGATGTCATCGATGCTCCACAGGTTGCGTCCGTCACCGAAGTGCTGACGGAAGGCGGTGTGCCACGCTTCGCTGTGCTTGCCCTGCTCCGTCGCAAAGGCAAGCATCTCATGCAGCTGGCCGGTCGGTCCGAGGGTCCGATCGAGCGCGTTGTAAGGCTGCAGCCCATCACGCTCTGCCATGAGCTCGATCGGGCGCAGGACGCTTTCCGTGTCGGCGTCTGTCATGCCATGCATCTTCGATAGCTGTCGCTGGGTGATCCCCTCCACCGGAAGGTCGGAATGCAGTGGGAATGACCGGTGAACGACTTCGACCTGTTCGGAGTGCGCGAATCGTTCAACTGCCAAGGTCAAGCGATGCTCCATCAATCCACACCATGGGCAGATGATGTCTGACCAGAAATCAATTCTCATGAAGGCTCCTCGGGTACTATTTGTTCGTAACAACATTATGTGTCAGTGTTGAGACCATACAAAAGGCACATCGATGTGCGTACGAAGGAGATGGCCATGACGTCAAAGAACGTCCGCGCGAACGTTCGGACAGTTCCCGGCCCGTGCGCACACTGGGGAGATCTCGACGCCGACTTCATTCGCGAAGTTCTCGACCTCGTGGGCGACAAATGGAGCATTTTGGTAATAGGCACGCTGGAAGGTGGACCGATTCGATATTCTGATCTTGCCTATGCCATCCCTGGCATTTCGCAACGCATGCTCACCCTTACGTTGCGCCGACTTCAGCGGGACGGACTTATCACCCGAGCCGCCTATGCCGAGGTACCTCCCCGTGTGGAGTACGCCCTCACCGATCTGGGCAACTCCCTGCTTTCGTCCGTCCTTCAGCTCTCTGCATGGTCGGTCGAGCATCATCGCCAAATCAAGATGCACCGCAACGGGTTCGACTCAGATCGCGATGGGGACGCCAAGCGGCCTGGCCTTACCCGGTCGTGACCAGCAGGGCTCTACTCTCCATGGTCCGAGCTGTTCAGCAATCGCTCTCGCCCGGGACGCGGGTCTTCGGCTACCACACAAGGACTTGATTTGGTCGGCACCTTCGCCGTTCCGGCCTTGCGAGGCGACTCACGGATGAAAAACGACTCTGAGCCGACGATTCCCAACCAGATCGGAAATTGAACGAGCCAGCCGCCGGCCGTCCAGGACCAGCCTCCCGATGGAGCCGGATGTCGTATCGCTTGGCCTGATGCGAGGAAGAAGCTACTCGCTCCGAGACCGGCCGTCCGCAATTGGTGCGGAATCGCCCTGATGTTCCCCTGGGGCACCGCGAGCTGGATGTGCTACTCACTGCTTGGTCAGGACAGTGATGGATCGTCCGGGCACCTTCTCAACCATCGAGCGGGTGAGGACGCCATTCGGGGCGAGCCAAAGAATACTTCCGTCGCTGGTCACGGCGTCTACGCGTCCCCGCGCAATAAGCTGACCACCGTCGTAGATCTGTACCGCTCGGCCTTCGAGTTGTGTCCAGTCAGCTTCGTGTTGCTGTGCTGTCCATCTGTCGCCCGGATGGCTGCTAGTTTGGTGTCTTTTATCCACGGCATTTCTCAATCTTTGAGGAGTGAAAAGTGGCAACGACAATCTTGCAGGGTAACGAAGACCGCCGGGATGAGTGCGTCGCGTCCAAAGTGCGCACGATTTACGCAGCGCAGACCTGCTGGGTGCGGCAGGCATGGTCGAGTTTCTGGGTGAATCCAAAGGGCACCCGGGGGAAAGGGACACGGAAAAGTGGTCAAAATCGTGTCGGGTGACGTCAAAATCGTGTCGGGTGACAAGGATGCCCCGCGTTCGGTCCACGACTGCCTGTTGTCTGGCCGCCCGGACGGCGGCTTCCAGTTTCCTCTCCATCTCGGTCCTGCCTTGGACGCGGAAGTCAGCGACCAGCTGATCAAATCCCATGAGTCTACTTTCGGGATTGTAGGGGCGGTTCATGTCAAGCTCCTAGGTTCGCCAACCAGAAGGTTGGCCACAAATGCGGGGGCGAATATCAGGTTCCTCGGGTTTCCCGCCGGCGCCGGCTCACGATTGGGCTCCCGTGGTGGATTGCGATCAGACCGCCTTGGTCAGAAGGCCACGGTCCACGCCCGCCCGGAGCTGGATAAGCGCGAGGTCGAGAATCGGGGTGGGTACGCTCCACGCATGGGCCCGGGCTGCGAAGTTGCCCAACAGGTGCTCTGTTTCGCCGGCCCGAGCAGCGATTACGTCGCGGTATAGCGAAGACGTGAACGTCGAGCCGGGCTCGGTGAGCATGCCGATAGTCGCACGGTGTTCGGTGTCTGGCACGGCCTGGCCAGCAGCGGCGGCAATGCTTTCGCACTCCGCGACGATCCGGCGAATCGCATCCTCACCGCCGGGAACTGCCAGGATATTGCCGATGGTGTTCCGAAACAGACACGTGGCCACTCCTGACGCGGCGATAAAAGCCCACTTGTGCCACAGAGAGGCCATAATGTCCTCCGCGAGCACGGTGTCGATGCCCGGAACGGTGAGCACATTGAAGGCTTGCAAAAGGCGCGGAGTGCGGTCGGCGGACAATTCACCGATGGTGAGTGTAGCGATCGGCTTGAGCTGGATGATCCGGCCAGTGTCGTCGACCGTAGTCACGACGCGGACGATCCCGCCCAGGACATTGCCGGGGAAGCGAGCCGTGAGTTCCTCAATATGCTCGATGCCGTTCAGGAACGGCACGATCACGGTCTGTTCCGTGACCACTGTTTCGATCCCGTTCAGTGCGGCGGCAAGCGCGTCAGCCTTGACCGCGACAATAATGAGGTCAAACGGTGTAGTTACCTGGTCGTGAGTCAGGATCGGCGGGTGGACGGTATCGGTGCGGTCGCACCCGATCACTGTCAGGCCCTCTGCCCGGAGCTGTGCAGCACGGGATCCTCGAGCGAGCAAAGTGACGTCCCGACCGGCTAGGGCGAGGCGGGCCCCGAAGTATCCTCCTGTCGCACCAGCTCCGATGACGAGAATGCGCATTTGCTTACCTTTCAGTCTGCAGTTTGCAGAACCGCCGCGGCGGCCGTTGGTATGTGTCAAGTGGGGTAATTGGCAAAGCGCGAGTCCGCTGGCCGCAACCCATACGATTTGGGCGGCTGGCGTTATCGGACTTCGGCCAGGGCGGGCTGCGATGTCGTCGAATCCTGCCCGGACATTTTCCATACAGCGACCATGGCCAAGGCAGATACGACCAGGGGAGCGCCGAACAGCATAAAGATTGCTTCGGCCGGCCATCCCCCTGCCAAGAGGTAGCCAACGAAAATCGGGGACACAATAGAGACTAGACGTCCGATGCCGATCATCCAGCCAATGCCCGTTCCGCGCAGCGCTGCCGGAAATAGTGACGGGGTCGTAGCGTAGAACCCGCAAACATTTACGCTTGTCAGCACGCCGAGAACCATTCCGATGAGGATGGCGATTGACGTTTGGTGAAACACCAAGCCAAACGTCAGATAGATCCCCGCCGATGCCAACAGCCCTCCGAGCAACAGGTGACGGCTATCAAGGAAGATTGCCAGAACAGCAAAGAGCACGGCCCCGGCAATACCTCCGGTGTTGATGACAAGGCCCATGGTTACTCCCAGGGAATCATCACCCGACGCAGTGGCCATCAGTTTTGGTGTCCAGGTGGTGGCGAAGTAGTAGGCGGCGATCATCAGGCCGTACCCGGCCCAAAGCAGCACAGTCCGGGTGGCCATGCGCCCGGTGAACAGCTCCCCAATTCGGCCCTTAGCCTGCTGCTCCTGAGAGGGCAATTCCGCCAAAAGCGGCCTTCCCATCTTTGCCATGATGGCGTTTACCCGCGTCAGTGCATGGTTGGGTCGTCTGCTGAGCAGGTAGTCGAGGGACTCCGGGAGGAAACGCCAGGCCACGGCGAGCATAACGAGGCTGGCAGCTGCGCCCGCAACGAAGACCGACCGCCAGCCGAACTGTGGAATCAGCGGGCTGGCGATCAATCCGCCCAGAGTTGCCCCGATCGGGAATCCTGCTGTGTAAATGCCAAAGATGCTGCCGCGGCGTTTGTCTGAGGAGTATTCAGACACGAAGACGTTGTTATTGGCAATCATGCCCCCGATTCCCAGACCGGCCAGGACCCGGAATGCCATCAGCTGCACAACATCCGCTGCCAAGGCGGACAATAGCATTCCGGCTCCGGTGAGGACGAGCGCGAGCAAGGTCAGCCTCCGTCTGCCGATCCGGTCCGAGAATGGTGTCAGGAACAGGGACCCGGCTGCCATGCCTACGAGACCTGAACTCAGCAGAAATCCCAAGGTGACAGGGTCCAGATTCCAGGTACGGGAAAGCGCGGGGGCTGCGTAGGCTGCAACAGCTATGTCGATCCCATCGATCATCATTAGTGCGGTTGCTACGGCAACGGCACGGATTTGAAGCCGGCTCATTGGTGCTTGGCGAAGGTCCTTCAGGATGTCCATCTTTGCGTCCTTAGTAAATAGGGTCGGGGGGCCAGCTGGCCTGTGATGCGGGCTTCTGCATTCCGCATTTTGGGACACGCTGGGTTGGAGAGGGAGATAACGGGCTTGTCGAATTCCGGATTTAGAGATGATGTTTGAACCACGTCAGGGCCGATGAGCACGCGGTTTGGAACTCTGTTTCGTAGGGGGAGAAGTGTCCACCGGGCATGGTGACCAGGGACTTTGGCTCAAGTGCATTCTCGTAGGCCCGTAAGGCCAGATCCGTTACTGTCACGGTGTCCTGTAATGCAACGAGAAAGAGAAGAGGGGTTGGAGAAACCCTTGGTGCCCAGATGCCCGGCTCGTAAGAACGGGCCGCTCGCGTAGACCTCAGCGTGACTTCGTTCTCCCAGCTATCTTCGGCGGAGGCCTGAGTGTAGAAAGACATGGCGTCCGGGCTGCGATAAGCGGCCGCTTCCTCGGCGTCAGACGAAACCACTCGAGTCTTACGGGGCGCCCGTCCACGGAACGGCTGCCTCGCATCTTCCGCAAAGGCGGCCTCCAGGGCTGCCGTGGCGTCGGGTGACACGCGGCGTTGTCCTTGGTCATAGCCGCTGATAGTTGGAACTTGCGCCACGACACAACGAAGGCGGCGGTCTGTCGCGCCCAACACTATGGCGTGTCCGCCACCGAAGCTGGTACCCCAAATTCCGATTCGATCCGGGTCAACCTCGGGCCGCAGCTCAAGAAAGGTGATCGCGCGGCGCCAATCGGCGATCTGTCGCCAGGGGTCGATGTCGTGGCGAGGTGATCCTTCGCTCGCTCCAAAATTGCGGTGGTCATGGACGAGAACGACGAACCCCTGAGCGGCGAAAGCGCGGGCGAATGTTTCCAGGCCATGTTCTTTCACGGCCGCGAAGCCGTGTGCCATTGTGATGGCCGGCTTTGGCCCCTCGCCTTCAGGCTGAAACAGCCAGCCGCGGAGAATGACGCCGTCCTCGCCTTCGAATTCGACATCGATTCGAGTTGTCATGAGCTATGCCCGATCGGGGAGTGCGATACGTTCAAAGCGCTGGGGTTCTTTTCCGGCGATGACATCGCGACCTCGTGCGGTGTCAGCGTATAGGCGTCCCTGCACAACCTGCCCGTTTGCCACCTTGAAGAGGAATAGGTGCTCATTGCGCATCCGGATGCCCTGTTTGGAGAGTGCATTGGTTTTCACCGGGACCACGATGGTGTTGCCGCTATGGATGATCTCGTGGGCATCGTAGCGGAAGTACTCCCACTCCTTTCCAACCTCCTTCCAGTACGCCGCGAACTCTTCAGGACCTATGTACAGTCCGCCATAGGGAAGCGAATCGGACATCTCAAACGCGAAGTCGGGGGAGAGGAGCTTGATCAGCGGTTCCCGATCGTTAGTTTCGTACCCTGTGAAGGCGAGCTCCATGGCCTCCACAATTGCAGTGCTGCTCATTGACGATTCTTTCTTGGGCATTGTTGTATTTCGACCGATTGGCCAGGATCCGATACGGACCGGAGAGAATATGGTGGGCGAGGGCTTCGGAGAACTGCGCGGGTGATTCCAGCGGGGGTGACCGGAACCCGCGACCACAGCCCTGAACGTGGGCTGTTGCCCGGTCCGTAACTGCTGCCGATGGCCATCGAAGGCAAATTGCTGGATGTGATGCCAAACACATCGATAATTAGGAGCATATACTCCTATTTGCTGGCATGTCAATCTTCTCTTGCCGGATGTCCTCGAGCTCGTCCCGGGAGCCAGGGCTGGTGATGCCAAAAACGAAACCGGAGGAGGAGCGGCGGGCGGGACTGCGCGCATGGGCGGCCAGTGCAACCGCCCTGCCTGCGCCAGGCTGTCGATCGTCGACCGCACCCTTAATGACAGCCGGCGTCGGCGCCTGTGGGACTATCCTGAAGAATTTGCCGAAATCAAGGACATGCCAGCGACGACGTCATCGTGATGGACGGTACTGCGCTCAAGACAAGCCTCCAGTCAACTGGCAGTGGCCGAGTCCGTCGCGGTCGACCTCCGCTGGGGACCGTCCAGATTGCGCCTGCCGGGGCGGCCAAATTCGCGGAGAATCCCTTCTGGACCGCGGAACGGTCGCACCCCCATTCCAGGTCGGTCCCGCTGGCAGGGTCGACGAGTTGCCGGCCGCCGTGCTCGATATTGGCCCCACTTCCACAAAGGGTCTTGCTTTCCCCAATAATATGCGCATATGCTCCTATTTATCCGTATGGCCTACCCGCCATCACACCAGGAGGATTCCATTGCCCGTCTTCAATGCCCATATTCCTGCCGGCCGATTCACGAGTACGCAGAAGCGCATGCTGGCGGACGCTCTAAACATGTCGCTCGTCGAAGGCCTCGGCGTTCCTGAGGACGACCGCTTCATCATCATCACCGAGCATGGGCCCGATGAGCTCTATCTCCATCCGACGTTCATGGGTATGGAAAGGGGATCTGACGGCATGATCATCACTGTTCTGTTCGGTGCCCATCGGTCACTGGACGATAAACGGAGCGTCACTGCGGCAATCAATCGACTCGTTGCCGAGGCTTTGGAGGTTTCGCCTGATGACATTTTCATCGCCTTAGTTCCTGTCCCGAACGAGGGCTTCTCCTTCGGTCGTGGCGAGCTCCAGCTGGCTGAAATAGCGCCCCGCTGGTGAAGCGCACAAGTCTGCGCACCAGCCCTACACCCAAAAGAAAAGAAATATGATGACAAAGTTCCTTGAATATCGCACGATCGGCAACGGCCCCGTACGCGTGCTCTTCGCCCATGCATGGTCGGCATCTTCAGCCGCCTTCGAGCCGCTGTATCCGTATCTCGACGTCAACGCCGCGACCTGGCTATTCCCAGACTTCAGGGGATACGGCGCCTCCGCGGCACTCTCAGGTGATTTCACCATTCGCGAGATGGCAGCGGACCTGCTCGCGCTCGTAGACGAATTGGGATGGGATCGTTTCCATGTAGTGGGCCATTCGATGGGTGGCCAGGCCGCTCAGTTGCTCGCCGCAGCAGTAGCCCAGGATCGCATCGAAACGTTGACCCTCATCTCCGCAGTGCCGAGTCGAGGCTTTCCCGTGGACGACGAATCAGCGGCTTTCTTCAGTGCGGCCGCCAAGGATCCAGACATCATGGCAAAGGTGTGCACCGTACTCACCGGTGGACTGCTTGGTTCAGCATTCGGATCAGCCATGGGGAAGCTCTCGGTCGAGACCGCGAGCCCCGAGAGCCTGGCCCTATACCTTGAGGCATGGACCCAGAATGATGTGTCCCCGGACGCGCAAGGGTTTGGCGGATCGGTCCTAGCCTTGGTCGGCGAGAACGATCCTGTACTGACCGCCCAGGTGACCGCCCTGCAGATCACAAATCAATATTCCTCGCCGAGATTGGTCACGTTGCCCGGTGTGGGACACTTTGCACCCCTTGAGGCGCCTGCCCGCCTGGCTGCTCTTGTCAGCAGCCATGTGTTCCGAACGCTTGACGTTTTGGATGACGTGGACAGGGCCAATCAAACCGTCCCGTCGAAAATTGTAAATGCGGTCAAGGCCGCTTTTACGGGGTACGAGCGTAACGACCGCGGTGCCCTGAATGCGCTGCTGGCACCAAACTTCACTTTCGAGATGTCAGACTCGCTCCCCTATGGCGGCCAGTATGTGGGGCCCGATGAGTGGGTGGCCTTTTGGAAGGAAGTTTCGAAGGAATGGCGATACTTCCGGTACGAGGCACGTGATGTACTCGTGTCCGGCGCCTGGGTGATCGTGCCGGTGCAGACCGACTCCCTTTCAATCCACGACATCCCCATGAATAACGAACACTTGTTTCTTTTCCGCGTCGAAGGTGACCGCATCGTGTTCTGCCGTCTCTACGCCGACACCGCCCGTGGTCGGGATGTCGTCCAAGGAATCCCCCCAAAGCGGTTCCCTCGCGCCGACCTCCACATCAAGAACTGAGACGACAAATACCGAGCAACATCCAGGACACTGGGCGCCCGGGCCGGCGGTGGCTCGCCGCTGCGGTTCCGGGTGCGCGCTGGTTCCGCATCAAATAATAATTCACCATCCAATCGTGCCGGCCACGCGCATGCGGGCCGGGCAGTTCACAACCGAAGGAAAGACTGATGGAAAACATTGACTGGGATCGCGTTCAGCGCGGAGTGGCTCGAGAGAACCACAAGATGATTTGGCGCCCCTATGGCGCCCCCCTCATCATGGACCTCGAGGGGTCCTCGTTCCACGATATGCCCACGTCAGAGCCATGGACGAGCATTCCCGAAGAAACGATCGTCTCTGTGGCAATCACGGGGGCCTTCTTCGGGAAAAAGGAGAACCCGAACCAGCCGATTTCTTCAGCGGAGATTCTGGAGTCCGCTCGTGAAGTTGCCGAAGCCGGAGCCAGCACGGTCCACCTACATGTACGCGACGACGCCGGATACAACGTGCTCTCCCCGCAGCTTTTCAAAGATGTCACAGAGCCCCTGCACAGCGAGTTCCCCGAACTGCCCGTTGACGGCTGCCTCGTGCCGGCCCTAGACGGGGAGTGGGAAAAGATGGTCGAGATGCTGGGGCTCGGTTTGCTCGACGCAGCGCCAATCAATGCCACTGCCACGTATATTGGAGACTCACTTTTTGCGAAGCCGGCTCCTATCATCCTCGAGAAGGCCCGGCTGATCAAAGAGGCCTCCAGCGTGCCGGAAATCGCCATCTATACAGATGCCGATGTCAGCATCGCCGATCGACTACTCATTCGAAGTGGACTCATTTCAACGCCAGCTGTATGGCTCGTGCTACCAGCCCTACCTGGTGGAAGCCCCATGAATAATCCCCGCCAGATGATCTCCGGGCTGACCCGCATCGTAGAAGCCATCCGCGACATCGACCCGGACGGCATCATCATGGTCTGCGCGGCGGGGAGACCTTCCCTCCACCTTGCAACCCTTGCCGTGCTGATGGGCCTGCACGTCCGTATCGGCATGGAGGACACGTACTACATGTGGCCCCACCGCACAGATCGAATCGAATCGAACCTCGCTGTCTTTAAGACCATGAAGAGCATCGTTGAGTCCCTCGGCCGAACGGTCGCGACCCCAAAACGAGCGGCCGAGTTGATGGGTCTTTCCCTCAAGCGGTAGAAACCAGCGGCGATGAGTCGGCAATGTCAACGATCACCAGAAGGAGCAGCGGGATGAAGTCAACCATGCAGGATATTGAACTCAGCATTGCTGACATACTCGAGCACGGCGCACGAAACTTCGCAGAGAGCAAGGTCTTCACCCATTATGAGGATGGCGTCCGGGAAACCAATTTTGCCTCAATCTCTGAAAAGAGTTCGCGTCTCGGTACCGCTCTCAAGACCCTAGGAGTGGCTCCGGGCGACCGGGTAGGAACGCTGGCCTGGAATACGCGGGAGCATTTGGAATGCTATTTTGCCATCCCCGGTCTAGGAGCGGTACTGCATACGCTAAACCCCCGGTTCAGTACCGACCAGCTCACCTGGTGCATCACTGACGCCGGCACCTCAGTGATCATCGTCGATGACATGCTGTTGGCAACCCTTGTCGACTGCATTGGGCTAACACCCGGCGTGCGAGCCGTCATTCACTACGCCAACGGCGTGCCAGGCCCCGATTCGGAGACGCACCTGGACGCAATCGCCAGAGCCGGAATTGCGGTTTACAAATACGACGAACTGGTCAACGCCAGTGAAGCCATTGCCGAATGGGTGCGCGTCCCCGAGAGATCGGCGGCTGCCCTTTGCTACACATCTGGAACGACGGGACAACCTAAGGGCGTCCTGTACAGCCACCGATCCATCTGGCTTCAGTCACTCCTGAACACAAGCGGAGCTCAGTTTGGGCTTTCGCGCCAAGACACAATCCTGCCCGCCGTTCCGATGTTTCATGTCACGGGATGGAATCTACTCTTCTCTGCATTCATGGTCGGCAGCAACATCATCCTCACCAACCGATCGAACCAGGCGAAGCCATTGCTTGAAGCTATTACGGAGTTGAGGCCAACGTTCGGGGCAGGAGTTCCGACGATTTGGGGCGACGTTGCACACGCCTACGACTTGGAGAAGGACGGGACCTACGACATTTCGTCACTTACGCGAATTTCCTCTGGTGGCGCGGTCGTCCCGGACGGGCTGATCTCTTGGTGGCAGATCAGTCATCACGTGGCCATCTTGCACGGATGCGGCATGACCGAAACATCGTCCACTATGACGTCCGGGATTCCACCCCAGGGGTTCGACTTCGAAACCCTTTCGCCGTATCAGCGCACCCAAGGGCAATTCCTGATCGGAGTTCAGAGTCGAATAGTCGACGAGTGCGGTTCTCCGCTTCCCAATGACGGCCGCCGGGCCGGCGAGCTTCAGCTTCGTGGTCCATGGGTCGCCAGCGGCTATTTGAACGGACAAGGGGACACCTTGACTGCGGACGGATGGCTCCCGACTGGAGACATCGCAAATATCTCCCCCGACGGATACGTCACCTACACTGACCGCATTAAGGACATCATCAAGTCCGGTGGAGAGTGGATCTCGTCAGTTGCACTGGAAGCGCACCTGGCCGGTCACGCAGGCGTACGGGAGGCCGCCGTCATCGCAGTGGATGACGACAAATGGCAGGAGCGCCCCGCAGCGATAATCGTCGCCAGCGGTGAACGGCCGGCAGCTGCTTCCTTGAGGGAATACGTCGCCGCAGCCTTTCCCAAGTTCTGGGTTCCGGATCATTGGATTTTCCTAGATGCGTTGCCGAGAACCTCCGTTGGCAAATACGACAAAAAGCTGCTCCGGGAGAGATTCCGGTCGCTCGGGAACGGCCATTAGTCAACGCAGCATGCTGCCTGGGTAACGAGCTGCGTATCGCATGTCCGTCGGTATCCGAGTGAGGCTGCACCGTGTTCCTCCCTGACTCCCGACGTGTAGGGGTTCAATTTATGCAGCAGGTTGTTCACCTGCCTTAGCCGTTCCCTGCTGATACGTGCCATGACATGGTCGAACTGGCAGCTAGGCATACAGTCCTGGACCTTGCCAGAAGATTTCCTGGCGCGGGCTCAGCCTGACGGGCCCCGGGTCTCTCAGAACACCCCATCCACGTGTGAAGGAGCAGGCAGGTCGCGGTGCTCGTCATTTCAAATCTTCGAGCCAAGGATGAAAGCGCCTTTGGTGGTCGAGGCGCCCCACAACAAAGTAGCGCCCCGACCTTCCCAAGGTTCATCGTCAAGTTCCCACGGATGACTGCGTGCCGTCAATAGCGCCGTATCCTGCCCGATGCACCTGAAGGGACGATACAAGGGTGGTGCGTGTGCGTCAGTGACTCTAAACGGGTCCTTTTGCTTAACGAATGCCGGGCCCGGTCACCGGTCTTCCTTCAGCCAGCCGGCAACCTCAGCTGCCCAGTAAGTAAGCACCATGCTGGCGCCCGCACGCCGAATGCTCAGAACTGATTCGGTGATGGCTGCTCGCCGATCTATCCAGCCATTCGCTGCTGCAGCTTCAATCACCGCACACTCACCCGAGACCTGGTAGGCCGCAACGGGCACAGGACTCATAGCTGCCACGTCGGCCACAATGTCCAGGTAGGTCGTGGCGGGCTTGACCATGACTATGTCCGCTCCCTCGGCCAGATCCAGCTTTACCTCGCGGAGAGCCTCGCGGCGGTTGCCGGCGTCCATTTGGTAGGTACGGCGATTCCCCTTGAGCTGGGAGTCGACAGCTTCGCGGAATGGGCCGTAGTAGGCCGAGGCGTACTTGGCACTGTAGGCGATGACAGAGGTTGATGCGTGCCCGGCGCCATCCAGTGCCGTCCTGATGGCCGCAATCTGACCATCCATCATTCCCGACGGACCCACCATGTGGGCACCGGCCTCGGCATGGGCTACTGCCATCCGCGCGTAAATTCCTACTGTTCGATCGTTGTCAACGTAACCGTCAGCATCGAGAACACCGCAATGGCCGTGGTCGGTGAACTCGTCCAGGCACAGGTCGCTCATGATGACTAGTGCGTCTCCCACCTCGGCCCGGACGTCGCGGATGGCCTTGTTCAGGACACCTTCAGGGTCTAATGAAGCGGTTCCGTCGGCATCCCGGACTCCCGGGATGCCGAACAGCATGACTCCTCCCAGCCCAAGTTCCGCCGCCTGCGTCACTGCTTGTTTGAGGGTGTCGGTGGTGTGTTGCACGACACCTGGCATCGAAGTAATGGGAGTCGGAGCCGTCAAACCCTCGCGAATGAAGGCCGGAAGAACCAGCTCGGCAGGGGCCACCCGTGTTTCGGTGGTCAGCCTGCGCATCGCAGCTGTGGTCCGTAGACGGCGGGGGCGGTGGCTTGTAAGACTCATGGTTTTGTCCTTAACTACGTCGGGGAGGTCGGGCGGGTGGTCCGTACCGGCGGGAAACTTGGCGTTCCAGAGTGACGCCATGAACGTTCTGGGGTTCTCAGTTGCATGCGACATCACCAGCCCGCTGAGAGGCTTGCCAATGGCTCTGGGGGCCATGCGGCCCGTTTTGCAGCCTTCTGGCATGCCGCATTTCGTGACACGCCGGGTCGGAAAGGGGCTAAGAGGCTTAGCCCCTTCGGCCCGCCACTTCAACCGGAACCTGAGATGGAAATCTAGAACAGTCCTCATGTGATTAGCGCTAGGGGCAGCATGGACAGTTAGGAGCATATGCGCCTATCATGAAGGAATACAAGAAACCCTTGTGGATGAAGCCAATATCGAGCGAAGGATACCAATGACCTCGTCGAGTCTGTCCGCGTCGGCCGACCTTGAGGGGCGGTGTAACTGCTTCGCGGTTCGGAAAGCAGCCCGCTACTTGACCGCCACCTACGATGCCGCCCTCGTCAGCGTCGACCTACGCGCCACCCAGTTCACACTCCTGCAGAAATTGAAATCACGGGGCCCGGAGACCATAGGGCAACTTGCCGACGTCATGGCCATGGATCGCACAACGCTGGCTGCCAACCTGAAGCCACTTGAGCGAGACGGACTTGTCCATACGGCGTTGTCGGCGTCGGACCGCCGAGCCAAGGTCGTAAGTTTAACCAAGCGAGGTGCTGAACGGTTCGACCAGGCATTGCCTCTCTGGGAAAGCGCTCAGGCTCGCTTTGAGGAGGCATATGGAGCAACCCGGGCCGCCAGCCTGCGAGAACTAGCCGGCGCCGTACCCGACACCCAACCAAACCCCTGGGCATAGTAGGGCTGACCCTCCAATCCACGGCCGAAGTGATTCCGGGATTGCGCCTTCCGCATTTCTGGGGATCGATTCGCCCGGGTCGATTAGTCACAACCTAGGACACTTTCGAGGGGGGCATCGGTCCGGTACATCGTTCGGATTACTCCGCACTCCGAGGGCCATTTGATGCAGACCGGGCCTCGACGCATGGTCGATGAACATGACAGATCAGGCGATGCCAGATCCCGTGCGCCTCGAAATGCTTTGTCATGGGCGAAATGGTCCGCTTCTTCATACGTCGAATGATTATCCCACCACAGAACGTTCTCGAGGCCTCGAAGGCCCGGCGCCTTCAGGACCGGTATCTGTCCAGTGTTTCTATCAAGTTCGGTAACAAAGTCACGGAAAGACAAAGGCTTCAACATGATCATTGATTCGGTGGACCTCGATGCGGTCTCCGCGTACAAGCTACTGATCGGGAGCATCGTTCCCAGAGCAATCGCATGGGTCAGCACGGCCTCAGGCGACGGGGTTGCCAACCTGGCCCCCATCTCATTCTTCACTGCGGTTGGGCGGAAGCCGCCGATGGTTTCCTTGACGCTGCAGCCTCGATCTGATGGCGCCTTGAAGGACACCCTCATCAACATTCGTGAAACGGGCTGCTTCGTCACCAACATCGTGACGTTGCCGCACGCTGACGAGATGCACCGCAGTGCCTTCGAATTCGATTCCGGAATCGATGAGTTCCACGCCGTGGGACTTGAGAAGGAAGCGTCCGAAGTCGTGAGTGCACCTCGGATCAAGGACGCCCCCATTTCGATGGAATGTGTGGTTGATCGGATTATCCCGGTGGGCGAAGTACTCGACCATGTCGTATGGGGCGAGGTTGTCCGGTTTCACATCCGGGATGACTTGTACCTGGACCGAGGACGCATAGACACCGCTGCCCTCGCCGCTGTCGGACGTCTGGCAGCTGAATACACGCTGGTCGAAAATGTGTTCACCACCCCTCTTCCTGATCCCCTCATCGATGTCAGACGAGGTCGCCGCATGTCGCGACTCGACGGCCAACCGGATGGCTGGTCTCCGATCGACACGGGGGCGTGGTCGGCATCCGGCTCCACGCTGGCGACCGAAAGGTAGAGCTCATGGTGAAGAGCCCGGATCTGTATTTCCGCATAGTTCCGGCTCACGCCACGGCCTACCCCTTGTGTTGTTCGAGGTCTTCGAAGCGCAACCCACGGACACGAAGCGCGGACTCCGGATCTGTCGAAATTCCTTGGAAAGCATCACGGTTCGGTCGGCCTCGCAACAATAGCGCGCCGGGCCCGCTGTCAATGAGGCGCAGAACTTTAGTGCGCCGCGGCCTGCATGAACTGCAAGCGGCGGTATCGCACGTGCAGCGCCATGGCAGGTCGCCTGACAGGTAGCTGCCTTCAATAAGCAGGAAGCGAATGATGCCTGCCTATGCGGCGGGGAATCAGGGGGTCCGCACCTGGCCTCCAACACCGTTGTTTGGATTTGCGATCCAAGAAATAGTTCCGCGGAAGAACCGATGACAACTCAAACAAGGCAAGGAAAATCTCGTGAAACTACCACTCGATACGTCATCCAAGATCCTGCAATACGCGCACCCTGCCCGTCTGGTTACGACAGCCTGGCTGGCCGCCCACCTTCGAAGCGAGGGCCTGGTGGTCGTTGAATCCGATGAGGACGTGCTTCTGTACGAAGTCGGCCACATCCCCACGGCGGTTAAGGTTGATTGGCACGTGGATCTCAATGATCCGATTCAGCGCGACTACTTGGACGGTGAGAAATTTGCCACTCTCATGAAGTCTCGAGGGATAACTCGCGACAGCACCGTGGTCATCTATGGCGACAAGAATAATTGGTGGGCTGCATACGCTCTCTGGGTGTTCAGCCTCTTTGGGCATCCTGATGTACGACTCCTGGACGGAGGACGGGACAGGTGGATTGCTGAGGGCCGCCCCTTAGAGGTCGGTTCTTCCGTGAAAGTGGCGGGCCAGGTCAAGTACCCCAATATCAAGCGGGATGATACCCGGATCAGAGCTTTCAAGGATCAGGTACTCAACCACATTGGTCATCCACTAATCGATATTCGTTCCCCGCAAGAATTCAGCGGGGAGAAAACCACCATGCCGGATTATCCGGAAGAAGGTGTACTGCGGGGCGGCCACATCCCCACCGCCCGAAACGTTCCCTGGGCTCGCGCCGTTGCAGAGGACGGTACCTTCAGGTCCCGTTCAGAGCTGGAAGCCCTGTACATGGACGAAGTCGGACTGCGTACACGGGACCGGGTCATCACCTACTGCCGCATCGGCGAACGGTCCAGTCACACCTGGTTCGCCTTGACTCATCTACTCGGGTTTGAAGACGTGCGGAACTACGACGGGTCCTGGACCGAGTGGGGAAATGCCGTGCGCGTCCCGATCGAGATCGGCGACTAAAAACGGCCATCGCCAGCTAATGAAAGTTGGTTTCTCCGTACACGTCAGAATCCTGCTCCGGCGCCGTTCAGACCTACTGCCAACAATGTTGGCCCGCAATTCCCTGCATGGACCCCCACCAACGAGGCCCGGGCGGCCCAGTATTTCGGTGCCGAATCTACCGTCCACAGCGGCCAAGCGGGACCACACCTGACCACCCGCCCGGACGCTTGAGTTTGTCCATCTCAACAGGAGCATCACATGACTACCCAGTCCTCCGTAGACACACCCACCCCTGCTGCCCACCATCGTTTCAAAATTCCGGCCAGGTTGGCCTTCGCGGGGAGTGCGATCACATTTATCAGCCTTTATCTCGCGGCAGGGGTACCGACGCCCTTGCTCGCGTACTACCAAAGTCAGTGGGGGTTCCCCGCATCAGTTCTGGCCCTGGCATTCGCCGTCTACGCGCTGGGCTTTCTGACGGCCATCCTGCTGGTGGGGTCACTCTCCGACCATGTCGGCCGGCGGCCCGTGTTGATCGGAGCTCTCCTTCTGCAGCTCGTATCGATCATCATGTTTCTGGTAGCACCCGACATCGGGTGGGTGATCGCGGCGCGCGTCGTTCAGGGCCTCTCTACGGGCGCTGCAACCAGCGCATTCACAGCCGCTCTTGTTGACCTGGCGCCCCCGGACCGAAAGAGATTGGGAAGCATTCTTGGCAGTGTTGGCATGTCCGCCGGCCTCGCCGTCGGCGCACTGCTTTCGGGGTTCGCCATCCAGTTCACGCCCGAGGCCAATACGGTCGTCTTCGGTGTCCTCGCGATTGTGACGATTCTGGGACTAGGCGTCGTGGTGCTCTCGCCCGAAAGCGTGACCCGCACACCCGGAGCGTTACGGACTCTTATTCCAAGGGTGGCTGTTCCGCCGGCCGCCAGACGTGAATTCACCGCCGCTGCTCCTGTGATCGCCGCAATCTGGATGCTGGCCGGCCTGTCCCTCGGATTGGCACCAACGGTCGTGCGCAACGTCTTCCACCTGAACAGTGGCTTGGTCAACGGACTCAGCGGTTTCATCGCGCCGGCGACGGCAGCTCTTGTCGGCATCGCGTTCGCACGCTTCAGCCCCCGGCACGGAATGCTCATCGGCATATACGCCACCATGGCAGGGACTGCCGGCATCGTTGCCGCCCTGTTGTCCGGAAGCCTGGCGGTCCTACTCGCCGGCCTGATCATCGCAGGCGTCGGCTTCGGTGCGGCGTTCCCCGCATCGCTGCGGCTTATCATGCCGCTTGCCGTCCCCCAGCAGAGAGCGGGCATCGTCGCAGCCATTTACGTTGTCGCCTACATCGCCTTCGGTCTGCCGGTCATCATCGCAGGCCAGCTTGCTGGCCCCTTCGGCCTCGTACCCACGATTGTCGGGTACGGAATTGTGACAGCCCTACTCGCACTCATTAGCCATATCGCGCAGTTTCGCATCCGCCGCGGTGCCGGGCAAGAACGATCTATCCGTCTGGGGACTCAGTCTGAGCGCTAGGGAAGTCCCGATCGCGCCCACCGGATTGCATTGACGGGCACCCGAACAGATGTTTCTTCGATAACCGGGTCCCGGCCGAGACCCTTAGCCTCAGATGCGATAGATGTCCCTGTGCACCCCAAGCAGCCGGACACTTCGCGCGAATTGCACGCATAAAGGGCCGCCTGCCGCGTTGGTTTGAGGGGCACTCGTTCGGGTCCTCGGAACCGTACCCGGCGCCACCCGCGTATGTCCGCTACAACGTGGCCAATACCTGCGCGAGGCCGTCGTCCATCACGCTTCCGGTGACCTCGCTGGCAACCTCAATCACTTCAGCTGGCGAATGCCCCATGGCCACGCCACGGCCACTTTCGGAAGCCCATCTGAGCAGCTCGATGTCGTTGCGGCCATCGGCTACAACCATCACCTGTTCCCGAGCAATGTCGAGTTCGATTCGAATCCGTTCCATGGCCGTGGCCTTGTTGACCCCGTCAGCGGCTATGTCGAGCCAAGCGGTCCAGCCGATCGCGTAACTTACCTGATGCAGGCCCATTTTCTCCACCACAGCGAGGAAGTCCACCATGTCGTGGTCAGGGGAGATCACAACGACACGCGTGGCAGGACGGTTCAGTAGTTCGTCGAATACTACGTGCTCACTGTCCAGCCCGATCGTGGCATCCGGGAACGGCTCGGTGTACCGGTAGTGGCCGTGTTCGTCCTCGACAGCGAAGCGGGTATTCGCCAGGTGTGTGCGGATCGAGCGGAGCGCATCGGTCGGGTCGAAGGATTCCACGCACTCGCGCCGGTAGCCGCTTACGGTCTCGGGGTCACGGTGCAGGGTAATTGCACCATTCGAGCAAACCAGAAACCGCGGTGTGATGCCGAGGCGATCGAGCACAGGCATGGTTGCTGCAAAGGAGCGCCCGGTTGCAAGCCCCGTCAAGACGGCGCACCTGCTCGACCACAGCGTCGCTTATGGATCCGTTTGGGTGCATTGTGGTGCCGTCGATATCCAACGCGACGAGCCACGAAGCCTCCTCAGTTTCAACAGGTACAGCCACGAAATGCGAATTCACCAGATGTGTGCTCCTGCCCGTTTTTGATCTCTCAGCGAGGGGATCGGGTGCTGCGATGTCCCCGACTGTAAAAATCCCAAACTGCATGGACTCCGCCTTTCCGCGTTGCTCTATCATGAAATGCACTCCCCACTCGGTTCTGTCAGCCTCCCAGCGGGCGAAAAGACCTTCTTGGGAGCGAGCATAGCGCTATCCAAAGGACCGAGGAGTCTTCCTTCCTACATTGCTTTAGCCGGCGCGGAGTGCAAGTTGTCTGTCAACGCGGTCACATGGAACATGTGTCCGCCCTCAAGGGGTTGGCGGCAGTCCGCCGATTCCATTCGGCTCCGGCGGATAAAAATTTGTGGGTCCCTTCTGGAGCCCGATTTTTCTGCGGATTAGGAGTGCCGTTCAAGACGTCCAGTGATTATCGAAGGACGTCTGGTATCTCCGACAGTTCGATTCGCCGACCGGTGTAGAAGGGAATTTCTTCTCGGACATGGTGACGCGCGTCTGTGCCACGAAGATGTCGCATCAAGTCAACCAGATCCACCAGCTCCGGCGCTTCGAGACCGAGAAGCCACTCCCAGTCGCCTAGGGCGAAGGAAGAGACGGTGTTGGAAATGACTTGCGGAAACTGACGTCCCAGCAGGCCGTGGTCGCGCAGCATCCGTCCGCGCTCGGCAGCGGGCAGCAAGTACCAGTCGTACGAGCGCACGAACGGATAGACGCACAGCCAGGCGCCAGGTGCTATTCCTTGGGCGTATGCCGGAAGGTGGCTCTTTGCAAATTCGGCCTCGCGATGGATGCCCATAGCGGACCATGTAATCGTGGTTTCAGCGAAGAGCTTGGTGCGGCGGATATTCCGCACGGCCGACTGAAGACCCTCAGGCTTGTTTCCGTGCAGCCAGATCATGATGTCAGCGTCGGAGCGCATTGCAGAGACATCGTAAACGCCGCGCAGTGTGATTCCTTGGGTTCCGAGTTCGCCAATGAGCTTTTCGAACGATTGGATCGCATCCTTTCGGTCGTGATTTCCGACGCGCTTGAAGACCGTCCAGAGGGTGAAGAAAAGCTCGTGATCTAGCCCGTTGGTGCGTGCTGATGAGGTGGTAGTGCTGGTCACAGTAGTTCCGTCGCCTTCATAGATGGATAAGTTGTCCCGGAGCCAGCAGAAATCAGCGGACGAATGTTGGTCTGACGAGACTGCAGCTAGACGTCATTTGCGGATGTGGCGCGTCCTGGTACCTCCGAACCCGGGGTCGGAAGCTGCTGGCGAGTGCTTGTGGTCAGTTGTTGCCCGTCACAGTCAGACTCCATGACGGACGATGGACTCCGTCCTCAAAGCTCTCGCCATTCATATCGTTAGTGTACGAATCATTAGTGGGCTAATCAAATGACAGTGGCTCGCTTACGCACGCGAGACCATTCGAGTCGGGGGTCCCGCCCCGAAGGCAGGGCACTTCACCGTTCTGGAGATCCCAGCGAACCCAAGCGGGACGCCACCGCCCGCCCTCGGCATCTAAGGCGTCGCGGACGGGGGAGCGCTGAAGCGCGACGGCTATTTTCTGGCTGCCGAAACGAGCTTGTCTTCCCTTTTGAGGGCACGGTAGGCACGTGCTTTCATGTGGTGCAGGCTTGCCCCAAATCAGAGAGCATGTGGCACAGCTCGGTGTTCTTCGGCGATACTCTTTTGCGTGTTTGACGGCAGTGGTGCCGGCGCTGGGGGAGCCGGCAGCGTAGGGGCCTGTTCGCGCCGAATGTCCCTGAAACTGGCTTACCTTCGCTGTGGCCCAGTCGGGAGATTTCTGTTTCCGTTTTCAGGCGCAGAAATCCCGAGAGTTTCACCCGAGCTTTTCTTGCCACGGCCCTGGGCAGCGTCCGTCCTTCAGCTCTCTGCATGGTCGGTCGAGCATCATCGCCAAATCAAGACGCACCGCAACGGCTCTACGCAGATCGCGTTGGGGACGCCAAGCGGCCTGGCCTCACCCGGTCGCGACCAGTAGGGCTCTAATCTCCCAAGGCCAGACGGCCCATCCATGGATCAGAGGCATTCAAACACCGGAGCAATGCAGATCCACCGGCGCGCTTGGCGTCGCCGGCGGATCTGCATGCCCGACGGCGGGCGAAAGGTTCAAGGATCCCGAACGGCTATTTGGAGAGGCCAAACTCGCCGAGGTTGTGCTGAAGTGCTTCGCCTAGGATGTGACGCATCTGGCCCCCGGCGGGGGTCGCCCAATCGACGGCCAGCTCGCCGATCACCGTGTTCGTCGCCGTGAGGATGACTCCCTCCTGTGCCATTCGCACCCGCGCGGCCGCTTCGGAGTCGGCGAACGGCGAACCTCCCGCGTCGAGAACGGCGTGGACCGTGTAGCCAGCGCGCCGGGCGCTGAGCGCTGTGTAGAGCAGGCAGCCATCCGTCGTGGTGCCAGACATGATGAGCGTCTTGCGACCGGTTGCTTCTACCGCGGCGACGAACTCTGGATCGTTCCACGAATCCACGATCCCTGTGCGCTGGATACGATTCGCGTACGCCTCGGGTGCGATCTCCTTGAGGCCATCCATCCACCAGTCCTTGTTCTCGGTCTCAGTGCTGGAGGTCCAGACACTCGGGATATCCAGTACTGACGCCGCCTTTACCAGGGCGATGTTGTTGACCTTCGCAATCTCCGGCGACTATGTCCTGATAAATGACATCGAGATGACTTGGTGGTCGATCAGGATCATGGCGCTGTCTTCGGCTCTTAGTGGTCCAGGCATGAGAGGTTCTCCTACTTCTCTCGCGTAAGCGAGCTGTCGTTATGAACAATTTGTTCGTAACCCCATGATCCATTTGTTTTGAGGGCGCTGCAAAAGGCACATTCCTGTGCGCTGGGCACATTCGGTCGGTCGGGCCGACCGGAGCTGCCTGTGCTGTGCATCCAGCAGCAACTCAGGCGCGAGGTCCTTGGTGCCGCGGAGGCCTTCGTGAACGACACGTACGCCGCGTGACCGCCGCGCGCACCTGCACCGCGACCGGTCTTCGCCTCATTCAGGCAGCAGGGGAGAGGTTTTTGGTAGCCAAGGAACGCTACGGTGCACTGTCCGCTCCGCAGAACACAATCGTCGGCCCCCTACCGATCACCCCCCACTACCAAGGCCTCGCCGGATCGCCGCGGGCGCTTCGAATGAGGCGAGCGCCAGGTGGGCCGGTGCGTTGTAGCGCCAAGGCCTGGCTGGATGCCGAGATCCACAGTCCCGCGACCTGGATCCGGGTGGCCCTGCCATGGTCTTGTTCCTTCGTCTGAGACGACCATTGTAGGGGTGGGATGCTGACAATACGAGGAGCCCGAACCTGCGCCGGAATCCGCTGCACACGGCATGTCCACTGGCGCCACCTGCCAGATCAAGGAGCTGTGGAAAATTGCCCTTCCCTTCCACTGAGAAATCACCGGCGTGTCCGGGCGGCCGGGAATGTCATCTTGGACGTTCCGGTGATGTGAACCGTTCAACCCTCGTAGCGAACGTCAAATTGTGCAGGAGACGGTCTGCACAATTGCATGAGGCAGCGGCTATCTCAGCGGCCGTTATCGGTGATACCTGCGGCGTCTGCTGGGCCCAATTGTCCAAAGCGATTTGGACAATTGGGGGAGCAGCCCGCCTCCCGGCCCGGCCGGTTCCAAAGCGAATAGCTGAAATCCTGAGTGCTCGACTTACAGACTTCCAGACAGACAGAGTCTGGAAGTGCCAGTCAGCCGCCCATGAGTGGCCGAAGCGCAACGTCCCGGCAGGGGCTGCGATATCCAAGGACGACCTCCGAGGGGTCCGCCTCAGGCCTCAGGAGTGCCTTGGCAATGGCCTTGCCGGTCGTGGTGCTGCTTCGGTGGCACAGGTGGCCTATGAACCACTATCGGTTGGAAGCTCCCGCCGTAATGGGTGAGGCGTGGCCCAAGGCAATCCCATCCTTCGCCGGGTGATGATGGCGGACCTCACCCGCACACTTAGGGTCCACGACGGTGAAACGCGAAGACCTCGATATGACCACGATTGTCGATCAGGCATTCAGCCGCTGGCTCGAAGCCAGCTCCCCCCGGCATGATGGGTGCCCTGCCGCCGGGGAAGCTCGAGGAGCTGAAGCGCTCCATGGCCGCCCCGATCTTCCACGCCATCCAGCACGTCATCGCCGGGCTGGAGGAAGAGCCGGTCGAGACCGACAAAGAGATCATCTCCTCGTTCTCCACACCGGACAGCTTCGAAGGCATCACGCCGTGAGCCGCCACGTCATCGACGAGGCCACGGCTGAATCCGGCGACGGGCACACTCTCACCCTCAGGGCCCTCACCGCCCTAGGCGAGCCGTGCGTGGCCAACCGCGGAGCCGTCGACGTGATCGTGACCGCCCCGGACGGCACCTGCCTGTCCTTTCGCCTTCCGGGGGAGCAGGCCGAGCTCATCGCCGGGCCCCTGGCACGCGGCGCCTTCCTGCGCGAGTCGGAAGCAGACGTGGCACGCCGTTATCTACGGACCGCCGGCGACTGGATGTCGGCCGAGCAGATCGCCGATCTCAAGCACAGGGCCGGAGAGTAGTGCGCAGCCCACTGCCCTGGGAGCTGAACCAGGACGACCCGATGGCCCCTTTCGCGGCCGGCATAGACCCCTGAACCGAAGGACTCCCTCACCGGCTAGCACTTGCGCGGGAGGGCTTCCCTAGGTCCGCGTGCGGCGGACGCCTTACCGGACCCCGTCCTGACGCCGCGGATTGCCAGGCTGGGCGCGCGGGAGACTGGAGCATGGCGTCGTGCGGGCCGCTGGAGTTGAGAGAATGCCTGTATGGAAGACCCTGTAGCCGAGATGACGGACGGTGCGGACTCGATTTTGGAGGTCCGTGTGCGCCTTCCGGAATGCGATCCCGAGATATGGCGCGTGCTGGAGCTGGCTGGTTCGTTGTCGTTGGGGCAGATCCACGAGGTCCTGCAGGCGGCGTTTGGGTGGGAGGATGCGCATTTGCACCGGTTTATCGCCAGCGATCCCTTCGCGCGCCTGCGGCCTGTTGACGGGGAAATCGTCGAGCCCCCGCAGTGGCTCCCGGCGGAGTGGTGCGAGGAGCCCACCGATCTGGCCGAGGAGGAGTGTTCGCTGGACCAGCTTTTCGCTGCGGAATCAGAGTCCGCGTTCTATGAGTACGACTTCGGCGACAGCTGGCTTCACCGGCTTGAGCTGGTCACCCGCCGGCTGCGGAACGAAACCGACCCGCTGGCGCGGCTGGTCGCCGGCGCCCGGCGCGGCCCGCTGGAGGATTCGGGTGGTTTCCCGGGGTATGGGGAGATTCTGGACGTCCTTGCCGATCCTGCCCACCCGGATCACGCCGAAGTATTGGAATGGGTGGCCGGGGTCACCAGCACGGATGAACTCTACGATCCCGATTTTCTGGACGTCGATGCGGTGAACCGGGCCCTCGCCGACCGCTCCAAGGCAGTTTGGCAGCGCTGCACATGACGGTCTTGGCCGCGTCTAGTGCTGGTAGATGTCCCGCCGGTGGCCCATTGCGACAACCAGGACGATCAGCTCAGCGTCCCGGATCTCGTAGATGATCCGGTAATCGCCGGTGCGGACGCGCCAGTCGCCGCTGCTTCCGGCGAGCTTCTTCGCCCCTGGAGGGCGGGGTGTTTCGGCGAGCAGTTCGATGGCGGCCTGGATCCGCCGGCGGGCGTCGGGCGGGAGTTTGCGCAACTGCCGCATCGCCGCTGGCGCGACCTGCACGACATAGCTCACGCCAGGCCCAGCTCCGCCTTGACTTCCTCCCAGGGCACCGGGCCTTCGCCGGTGTCCGCCATCTCGGTCCGCGCCGCGTTCGCCGCGCGGAGGTCCTCCAGGTCCTCGGCGGCCTCGATCAGCGTGGCGAGGTCTTCGGCGTCAATCAGCGCCGCGACGCGGCGGCCGCGGCGCAGCAGGTACACCGGTTCGTGACTCACTCGGGCGGTGTCGACCGCCTCGGACAGCCGGCTCCGCGCGTCCGTCACTGTCATCTCGCTCATGATCCAATTTTAGGCCGCGTGCGCTGAAATGTACATAACCGCAATAAGCGCGGAAATGCCGATAACGGACGTTTCGTATGGCCGGCAGGGGAGAGGGCAACGGGTTACCCACAGCCGAACCGTTTGTCCGGCAAGACGAGGTCTCCAATTTCACCTACTACGGCTACGACCCGGCAGCCCGCCTGATCTCTGTACGAAACAGCGCCGGGCACAGCTGGGAAGACGGCGGAACCACCCCAATGCCGGAATAGCCGGGCCGGCGGAGACCTCCAGTTGGGCTGGCACGACGCGCTCCGGCCCGCTGGCCGCCGGAGCACGTTCCGGTACTTAGCCTATTGCCCCGTTTTGTGTAGATGTTTGCCTCTAAGCTCCTGTAGTGATGACTTTCGATCAGGTTTGGCCGGTTGCGGCCTTCTTTCTGGGCGTCCTGAGCACGCTGTTCATCGAGACTGTAAAGGCACGACGTGCCCGCGCTGAAGAGCTCCGAAATGCGGCTGCCGCGAGGGAGCAGTTCTTCCAGGACAGGCGAGAGGCGTTCGAGCTGGACCACCTGCTTAAGGTGAATGAAGCGCTGAGTGCGCTGACCAGCGCAGTTGTCGAAGCTCACAACGAATACATCAGAAACTATGAGGTTTCGCCGGAGGCGCGGCAGCGCGTGGAAAAGGCCAATGGGGGAGTGGTAGCTGTCAGACATTTGATTCTGGATGACAAGCTGCGGGAGGAAGTACGTCTAGCTCATGGAGCACTATTACGGGATGGGAGGCTTGCTGGCAAGACAGAGGCACTTGAGTCTGACGTGGTAGTGGATGCTTTGCAGCTTGCGCGCCAGGGTATTGCAGCTCGGATCAGGTCCCTCTACTTGCGCAATGCCACCGAACCATCAGTCCATTAGCGCTGAACCAGATTGAGTCTGCGACTATCAATTTTCCTAGTACATTGTCGCGAGTTGTGAGGACCATAGGGGGGAAAGCTCCTTCTACAAAGATTTCAGATTCTGACGGTGGACAGCGTTGACTGCAGCTGCCGATCCATGTCGGACGAGACTCGATCGTTGTCTCATCGGCCATGTCTAGGAAAATTTAAAGATCCGAGAGGGAGAGCAGTTGGCATTTTCAACCGGAGTCCCGGTGAGCGGTGATCCTTTTGCGTTCTGGCCATCCCCACAGCGGCCCAGGGTGAGAGGCAGAGAACTTCCCGAATGGGTTGAGCCGATCAGGGAACTGAAACGACAAAAGCTTCGAGGGGAAGCCCTGTTGCTCCTCATGGAATGCATAGACGCGGCCGAAAAGGACGAGCAGCGCATCTTTCCTGCTCCTTGGTATTCCTGGGAAGCGGCCGTGATCTTAAGACAACAGCGAGAGTACACAAGGGAGGTAGAAGTTCTTGAACGGTGGGTTAGCGCTTTACCGGCCTCTTACGATCCCTCTGCGTGGGGATCTTCGGCCCGGCGCATGTTTCCAAGACTGGAAAGGGCCAGAAAGATTGCCAGACGGATGGAATGAGTGTCAGTGATGCAGATCGAAAGATTCCGTGTTTTCGACCTCATTCTCAACGGGCTTAGGTCCCTCGTGATTCGAACTGCCAGATGAGCGTGAGTCCGGGGAGGGCATGCGTCTTCTGCGGGTCTCCGGGTCCCTTGAATAAAGCGCACGTCGTGGCGCGGTCCTTCCTGCGTGTGCTCCCCAAATCGAACGAGGGTCTGCGTCAAACAAACACCCGACGCCACCCGACGCCACCCGACGCGAGGCGACTTGGTGCAGTCGATCAGAGAGTCAGACAGGGATCCAAGAGAGAGGGTTGCGAGGGTCACGTGCCACCAGTGCAATGGTCAGTGGATGGCCGGAGTTGAAGAACAAGCCCGGGCCCTTGTCATTGATCTCGCGGGCAACATCAGGGTCGAACTGAATCAGCAGAACAGCACTGCAATCGCGCTTTGGGTTGCCGCCGCAGGCGTCGTCGCCGGAAAAATGGGTGATGGACCGGATTTTGTCTCGGAAGACGGAGCCCACCTCCGCGCCCAGAGTGCGCTGCCCCCTGGTTTCAAGGTGTGGCTAATCTACGGCGACGAGTCCCGTGATGACCTCTTCAGCCAACACCGCGGCGGTCTTACCCGTAATGGTGCCGGCTGGCTTGCATGGTTCTGGATCGGACGCACTATTTCCATGGTGGCCTCCGGTGGTACCAGCCGGTTGCTAGACGCTCGCCTTGAGGGCATCAGCCCGGTAGTTCAACAATTGCACCCCTTACAGCCCGGCAGGACAAAATGGCCACCTCCCGCGGCGTCATTCACCGGCGGCATAACCTCTGCGCACATGCACGAGATAGGTTCCCTTTAGTGCCTACTAACCCATTTGGAAGGAGGCTGTATAACCCATTGCGGCTGATAGGTCAGCTACTGCGGGCGAGGAGGGGCCGGCAGGATCCGGATGAATGGCATCGGATTCACCTGGGCTGGCACTGCACGCCAAGGACTACGCCCGGCCGCTCATCGACCGAGCATGGTCTGAACGTTTCCCTGCTTCGGTCTCATGTCGCACGTCTGCACAGCTACGTGAAGCATCGCCTTCCGAGGTGTCTCGGGTCCTGGGGTATGCTCCATCAGGGCCCGTCCGAAGTCCGGATGGCTGGCCGTTGGGGGGAGTTTATGAAGACGTCCGGTGCCCGCACCCTACCTGTTTCACGGGGGGCCTCCGTTTGGCCGGAACCGAGCTGGCCATGTCGGCAAGCCGAGTGCCATCGGCAGAGGGAAGTCAGGCTGCTTGCTCTGACGGTTACGTGGCTTGGGTAGTCATGCAGATCACGACACTTCGTGTCTCCAATTCTCAGGCATTCGGTTCCGAACTGACTGAGATCGTCCTCTCTAACGTCACTTACGTCCTGGGGCCGAACGGCGCGGGCAAAACAGCGGTGCTCGCCGCCTTGTCGCGTCTGTTCAGTCCTCTTTCCGGTCAGCGCAAGATCCAGCTCAGTGACTTCCACATCCCGAAGGACCGCAGTGCCGCGGACGTTCACCTCGGAGAGCCTGAGCTGTGGATCGAAGTCGACATCGAATTCCCCGAAGCTGGTGAGGACGGACAACACGCATCGGTCCCGGCTAACTTTGCTCACATGCGAATTGACACTGAAGGCAGTGTCCCGCGCGTTCGAGTTCGCCTGACTGCAGTTCTTGCACCCGACGGCGTCATTGACGAGAAGATCCAGTACGTGCTCGCCGCCGATGATGACGGGAAGCCGACTTCAACCGTCGACATGAACCGCTTCGATCGCGGCAGCATCGAGGTACACTACCTGCCAGCGCGGCGCGACCCCGCTGATCACATCTCCTGCACCGCCGCTTCACTCATCGGCCGGACGCTCCGGGCTGCGGACTGGACCGCGGAAAAGGAGAAATTGAAGGGTCTGTCGGAGCAGGTTACCGACGCCCTGGGCGCAAACGCGGCAGTCGCCAGCCTCGGCGCGCAGCTGACCGCTCAGTGGGGCGGGCTGCACACCGGAGATTACTTCAAAGATCCGTCACACGCCTTCGGGCGCGGCGACCTCGAAGGAGTCCTCCGGCAGCTCACAGTTTCTTTCACGCCGTCTCCTGACGATGTGGCTCTTCCGTTCGAGCGGCTTTCTGACGGGCAGAAATCACTGCTCTATATATCGCTGGTCTTGGCGTGGCAGGCCCTCTCGCGAAAGGTGCTGAGGCGCGAAGAGGCTTCTCTCGACGAACATCGGCTGCGCCCGCCCGTTCACACCGTGATCGCGCTGGAGGAGCCTATCGAAATGAGCATGAGTCCCAGGACCTGACAGCTGAGCCAGCAGCGGCGCTGATGCTGAACTACTTGCGGGTCGTGGCGGATGACCGTCGTCCCGACGCCTATGCAGAACTAATGCGCGTTGCTGCGCGAACGAGCGACACTGACACGGAGACTCAGGCGTTCGAGAGTAGGCTGCGTCGGCACCTGCGTGATGCGCGAGCTGTTGTGCGGACACAGAACTTCGATCGGACGCTTTTCACCTCTTGGAAGCCGCTCATCACGGAATACCTTCGCTTTGTCCCACGCCCCCTTCTCAATGCGCTATCGCCGGCGTACCAACAGGGCAATCGTCTTGATCAGGTTCTAAACAACGCAATTGCGGCGTTTGAGCGAGAGCTCACCGTCGATGGAGATCCTGTCGCAGCGCTAAACCGCCTTTCAGAGGAGGATGCGATCCGGCTCCTGACTATCCACAAGTGCAAGGGGCTAGAGTTCGAGAATGTCATCGTTCTCGGCGTTGAGACGGACGTTTTTTCGGGAAACCTCCGCATGTTAAGTCAGAGTTCTTCGTCGCAATCTCGCGAGCGAAGGAAGAGCTGGTCGTAACGCACGCGGCCTTCCGCGCCAAACCTGAAGGTGCAAACCAGTATTGGTCTCAGTACCGGACTCCTTACCAGGAGTTGCTCGGCTATGCGGAAGAGATTGAGTAGTGCAGGACGTTTCGGAATCTCTGTCTTGACATCGTTCAAACTGTTGAACGTGTGCGGGCTCCTCCAAGGATGCCGGGCTAGTGTGCGGGAGCTCGGCGACGTCATACGGGCAAATTCCTCCCACCACGGGGGACATCAGAGCGCTCGTGCAACTATCAGCCTGCTTACTTTACGTAACATCGGTTATCGGCGCTCGAAAACGGGCGGGGGAGTAGAAGAAAAGGAGCTGCTCCTGGCATCAGGACCGAGTCCTTTTCGCCTGCAAAACGCCGGGGGTTAGAACTGCTCAGCCAGAGCCCGGTTCACTGCGGGGATGTCCAGGGAGGCGGGATCAAAAGGCTCGTCGGATCCGGTCATTTCGGCGACCCATGCGGTGTGTTCGGCGTGGTCAGGATGGGACGGGTCGGCCAAGGCGTCCATGATTTCCTCGTATCCGGGTAATCCGCCGGAGTCTTCCAAGGGGCCGCGCCGTGCGCCGCCGACCAGCCGGGCCGGCGGAGCATCGCTGGTTGCTGGCCGGCGGGAAACCAGTTCGAGCCGGTGAAGCCAGCAGTCGCCGAAGTCGTATTCGTAGAAAGCTGTGCCAGAGCCGAGGGCGAGCAGCTGCTCCAGGGTGCACTCCTCCTCGGGCCTGTCCTCCGGTTCTTCACATCCCCGCCCGGGGAGCCACTGCAGGACCTCGGAAATCTCGCCGCCAATGGGCCGCAGCGGTGAGAAGGGATCGTCTGGTGTGAACCTGCAGGTGCGCGTCCTCCCAGTCAAAGGCTGCCTGCAGGACCTGGTGTACCTGGTTCAGAGCCAGGGAGCCGCGGATCTCCAACTGACGCCAAATGGAGGGCTTGCTGTGGACCAGCTCCACGCGAACCTCCAGGATCGTCTCCCGGCGAATCAGTTTGCCGGCTTCCAGCTTGTCCGTGCTGCCCACTCTTTCAGGGCACGCCGCTGTACCCAGAACGGGACGCGGGAGCAATCCCGCGCTTCAGCGCACGTAGGGCGGGACGGAAGCGTCGTTGAATGGCTCGAACCAGTCCTGGATTTTCATTGGGGCAAGGCCAAGTTGCATGTTCAATTCGATGTCGTCCTCGAAGCCGTCCATGGCGTTCTGGTAGAGCATCTCGCTGTCCGTGTCTTCGAGCATGTGTTGTTCAAGCAGGCCACGCCAGTCGTCTGCAAGATCGAGATCATACAGGTCCTGGATGACTTCGACCTGGTCAAAAAGGCAGCGGAGCGCCAGTTCCTGGGCGACGCAGGAAGGACGGGCCCACCCGCGGGTCAGCGCCCCGGTCATGTCCGTAGCGATGACGAGAAACTGCCGGGCGAAGCGGACGTCGTATTTGTCGGCGTGTCTGGGCGGCAGTCCGGACAGGACGAAGGTGTTGGCGATGTCCTGGCGATCAATCCGGTCAAGGTCCCGCAACCCGTCGAGATCCTCGAACAGCTGGTCGATCAGAACGGCGGATGCCTCCCATAGGGCGCCGGCAAGGAGCTTTGCCTGGAACAGACTCCTGTCGCGTCGCTCCGGGGTGATTGAGCCCGCCCATTCGAGGTCATCAGGGTCCAGGCGGCTCCGCTGATCCTCCGTCAAATCCTCCAGGCGCGGCACGAAACCCAGCTGCTCCAGGGTCAGGCCCATAAGCCGATCCCCCACCTGCAGTGCGTGCTCGACATAGTTCTCTTGTCCGGTCATGGCCCCGATGCTACCGCCTTACCATTTGGCACTCCCGGAGCACGGACTTGCCCGGCACGACATCGCTGGCGTACCGTGGCAGAAGTTTCACCACTTTCACCAGTTTCACCTACATTCCCCTAGGAGGTTTGGTGCAGAACCCCTTCAAGCCGACGGCCGGAGCAACGCCCCCTGCATTGGTCGGGCGGGCCGGGCTTTTGGACGAGTTTGAGTATGGCCTGCAGCAGGGTTCCGGAGCCCCAGGGCTTCTGACCATCATCACGGGGTCCAGGGGCATCGGCAAAACAGTCATGTTGAGCGCGGCCGAAGGGATCGCCCGGGCTCACGGCTGGGCCGTCATCTCCCGGACAGCCACACCCGGGTTCCTGGCCGGAGTCGGCGACGACATGCTCGCTCTCGTCGAGGAGCTCGGGGACGGGCCTCCTGCCCGGAAAATTACAGCCTTCTCCGCGGCGGGGTTCGGACTGACAACCCAGCTTCCCCCGGAACGGGTAGCCGACTGGCGCCGCACCGGGAACGAACTGCTGCGTCTTCTGGACGCACAAGGCACAGGGCTGGTCATCACCATTGACGAGATTCATGCCGTCGACAGGACTGAGATCTCGCAACTGGCTGCCGACGTCCAGCACTTTATCCGCGAAGGGCTGCCTATCGGCCTGATCTTCGCCGGCTTGCCATCAGCGGTGTCCAACCTCCTCAACGAAGGCGTCGCCACCTTCCTGCGGCGCGCCGACAGGATTAATCTTCACGAAGCAGCCATCACCGAAGTCACCGCCTCCTACAGCGAGCTCTTCAGCCAGGGAGGCATCAGCATCTCCCCCAGCCTCATTAACGAAGCAGCCGAGGCCACCGAGGGGTATCCCTTCCTGATCCAACTGGTCGGCTACTACCTCTGGCTCGAAGCCGACAAAGCAGGATGGAAACTGGACCAGAGCGGCGTTCAGCATGCGATCGCTGCCGCCCAAAGGCGGAACACCCTAGTGGTCCTCGAGTCGGCGCTGTCGGACATTTCTGACAAAGACCGCGAGTTCCTCGACGCGATGGCCACTCAGGATGGTCCCTCTACCGCCGGTCAGATCGGCGCCATCCTCAAGTCCAAGCCCAACGTCGTATCCAAGTACCGCAACAGGCTCATCGCCGCGGGCCTAATCGAGTCCGCAGGCTACGGCAAAGTGGACTTCGCAATCCCCGGACTCCGCCAATACCTCCGCCAATAGATTGACAGTACGTCCGTTGTCGGCGTCTGGGAATCAGCCGTAATCGGTTGATTATTAGCTGTGGGATCACTTTCCGTGGTCCCCGCGGCGGTGGGCGATACGCACGACGGTGACGGTCAGGATGTTGTTCTGAATCTCGTAGAGCACGCGGAAATCTCCGAACCAGATCCGCCAGGCTTTTTTGTTCGCCGGCGAGCTTCTTGCGTATATCCCTGCTTGTGTCCTGGGTGTGAGCGGTCAGGAGTTGCCGATCAGCGCCGAAGAGAGGTCGATTCGCTCGCTGCCCGGGTGAGCGGCGACCACAATCGATCACTTGAAGAAACAACACAGCGGGGCCACCCAGGACTGGATAGGCCCAAGGTTCACACGCAGGGGTGCCAGTAGAACAATGATTATGGCATCTGATGCAGTATCGTCGGCTCCAAGCCACCTCCCCTCGTGACGGAACGGTTTCGACCGGTGAAAAGCAGGCCGTCGAAGCCGGATGCGCGTCGCCTGGTTCCGGCTAGAAGACCTCGGCGTCCTGATCCGCGCGCACCGCACCGATGACAGCGTCACCCGGGCGGTCTCCCGGATCCTGCGCGCGGAGCTCGTGGTGATCGATGATATTGGCCTGCTTCCGGTGGCCACGGACGCCGCCGAGGGGCTCTGCCGAGGGGCTCTACCGGGTCGTGGACGCAGCCTACGAAAAGCGGTCCGTCGCGATCAGCTCCAACCTTCACCCGGCCGGGGTCGATGAGCTCATGCCCAAACCCCTCGCCACCGCGACCGTTGACCGGCTGCTGCACCACGCCCACGTCTGCCAGACCAGCGGTGATTCCGTCCGCCTCACCCAGGCCCTCACCGGAAAAGGAGTGACCCGACTGAACTGACCAACCCAAGCGATAGCCAACCCCGCCGAAACCGATCAGTGGGCAGATCTGTTGGCCATCACCGGGCACATCAACTGGCCGCCGGTGGGCAGAACGTAATGGCCATTGACAGCAGAACGTGTTTGACCGTTCCGCGGCGGTAGGCCTCCCGGGAGTTTCTTCCAGATCAGGAACATCAAAGTACGAAAGGGGGCCATGAAGGACTCGCCGTTAAGAACCGAAGCTGAGTATTTTCTATCGCCAATGCCCGGTGATTGCGTTCAGGGTGAAGACACAGCAAGGCAGCGTTGGCAAGGCACCGTTGATATGGCAGACCACGAGCATGGAGTCATCTGGATATTTACGGACAGCTGCGAACGAAAATTGCTGGATAATTGCGATCACTCCATCCGGAGAGTGGTGATGCCTGCAGGGGGCCAGAGTGCGGGGACTCGGCAACGGTCCTCGATACGTCCTGCCAGCGTGAACAAACCCGAAAGTTGACTCTGCTGCTGGCCCTTGCCTGGTCCAGAAGGTGGGTGCCCACCAGGTAGCCAGTGGCCGAAAGACCCTAAAGTGGAAGAGGTAGGAAGCATGGCCCTTAGCACTTCACCTCGCCAGCCCCTCGCAGACGAAATCAGCGGCAAGCTTCGGGAAATGATCCGCTCCGGTGCGTGGACGTTGCACGGGCGTATCCCGCCTGAAAGGGAGCTGATGGCAGGACTTGGAGTTTCACGCGGGACTCTCCGCGAGGCAATCAGGGCTTTGGCCCACAGCGGCATGCTCGATGTGCGCCGCGGGGACGGGACCTATGTCCGCGCTCCGAACGAGTTCGCCGGCGCCGCCCGCCGTGCGCACCTGGACCACACGCAGGAGCACATCCTGGAAGTCAGAGTGGGACTGGAAACCCAGGCGGCGCGCCTGTGTGCTCGCAACGCAACGGCCGATGACGTGGCCGCACTGCGTGCCCTGCTCACCGAGAGTGAGGATGCCTGGCTTGCGCGCAACTACGCAGGCTGGGCCCGCGCTGACTGGGACTTCCATGCCCGCGTGGCCCAAGCGTCGGCCAATCCCCTGTTGCGCGAACTGTACGTCAGTTTCGGTAACCTCGTTCTGAAAGACTTACTGGCCCAGCATCACCGGCCAGATTTCGACAGGCTCCCGCCGCGTGAGGGCCACGGTCAGCTGGTGGACGCCATCGTGGCACGTGATGGCGACGCCGCCGCGGCCACTGTCGACAGAACCGAACGCTGTGCGGAGCGTCTGCGGACCCCCGCGCCCTCGAAGGACGATCGCCCATCAGCAGATGTAACCAATCTGCAGGCTGAGTGCACTTAGGGGCTCGACGCGTTCCTCACATGTTGCGCCTCGGGCGCTGCGCCGGGGCTTGTATTCCCCGCTCCGGGCTCCGTGCATGGAGGGCAGCGAAGCCAAACGGCTACCTCGCAACCGAGCAGCTATTCGGGTAGCGACGGACTGCTACTCCCGCCCCATCAATACCCGTCTCTGCCAGTTTGTCAGCGCTGGTCGAAAGTTGAGCCGTTTCGCGGGGTGAAAACTGAGCCACGTTGACGAAATTATTCTGCCGTATTTTCCGGTCTTGTCGAGGGCAGCGAGTCGATCTGGTGGTTCCTGAGCCGGTAACTGGAGCCTTTGAGGGTGACGACCTCCGCGTGGTGGACGACGCGGTCGATCATCGCGGAGGCGACGACCTGGTCCCCGAAGACATCGCCCCAGCGGGCGAAGCTTAGGTTCGAGGTCAGGATCAGTGAGGCGTGTTCATAGCGTGAGGACACGAGCTGGAAGAACAGGTTCGCGGCGTCCTGTTCGAACGGGATGTAGCCGACCTCGTCGACGATGATCAGCCCGTAGCGGCGGAGCCGGATCAGTTCTGAGGGCAGACGGCCGACCTGGTGTGCGGCCTGCAGCCGGGTCACCCAGCCTGTTGCGGTGGCGAACAGGACACGGTGGCCCAGCCGGGTGGCCCGCAGGCCGAGCGCGGTGGCGAGGATGCTTCTATGAAGCTTCTATATCTCGTCAACCCCCAATTTCGCTGCCGGCGGCGGTGTTGAGGTGGCGGAAGAGGTGTCGGGCGAGGTAGCGCTTGATGCAGCGGCGGATCTCGCGGTCGGTCTTGCCTTCGGCGCGGCGCCTGTCGGCGTAAGCACGGGTTTGGGGGTGGTGGACCATCCTAACCATGGCGATGACGTTCAGTGCGCGGTTGAGGCGCCTGTCGCCGCCGCGGTTGAGCCGGTGCCGGGTGGTGTTACCAGAGGAAGCCGGAATGGGGTGCACTCCGGCGAGAGCGGCGAACGCGGCCTCGTCCCTGACCCGTCCGGGATGGGACCAGGCGACCAGGACGGTGGCTGCGGTGACCGGCCCGATCCCGGTCTCCTCGATCAGGGCCGCAGCGGGGCTGGCCTCGACGAGCTCGCCGGTCCGGTTCGTGTTGTCCGTGATCTCGGCGTCAAGGGCGAGGATCCTCTTGGCCAGCCGCACGGCCTCGGTGCGGGCGGTCGCGGCGGCGAGGTCCTCCTCGCGCGGGCGCCAGCGGGAGATCTCCCCGATCTTCCTGGCGCCGAGGGGATACCGTGCGTCGATGCCGAGGTCGGCGATGCGCACGAGGGCGGTCAAGGCGTTCACGGCCCTGGTCCGTTCCCGGGTGAGCTCATCCCGGGCGGTGAGGAGGATCTGGGCTGCCGCCCGGATCCCTTCGTCCATCCGCGGGGTGCGCAGCTGCTCATCCTCGAGGGAGCACGGCGGCGGCGATGCGCCGGGCATCGATCGGGTCGGACTTGCCGATGCCGCGGCGCCCTGCCCTGCCCATCCGGCCTGCTGCGACCGCCCGGTAGCCGGCAAGCCCGGTCTGGCGGGCGAGATGAGCCCCGTAGCTGCCGATGCCCTCGATGACCCACAGGGCGCCGAGGTCTCCACCGGTGCGGCGTGCCGCCCAGGCGATCGCGCGGGCCCTGCCGGTATGGGTGTTGGGGAAGGCCTCGGTTCCCAGGTGCTCGCCGTTGGAGGTTAGCACCGCGTAGGTGTGGGTCCTGGCGTGGGTGTCCACGCCGATGACGAATGAATGCGTGTGGGCGACAGTGGTGTTCACGCGATCACGGTTCCTTTCCATGCGGCAGTGTTCCCGGCCGCTGCGGACCGGCGCCGTGCCCGGGAGAGGTCACTTCGAGGCAGAACTGTGATGGGCCACGATCCCTGGGGGTCGGGCAGGCTTCTTATCAGGCCACCGAGGTGGGCCGGGCTGGCGCCGGCCGCCCACCACGGTCGGACAGTTCATAGGCAAGGCACCCAAGGGGGCCAGTTCTGTCATGAGCCACAACCGCGGCGAGGCGACCAATGCCAACCCTGCCAGCCGGTACCGGACCAGCCATGTAAAGACTCACAGTCTGTCAAGCCGTGAGTTGGATGTGGTTGACTGCGCGTGCCTGGGCTTCAAGGGTGCGATAGATTTCGCGTGCGATGGCCCGCTTGAGGCATCGTTTGATCTCGCGTGGTGTCTTTCCCTTCCGTTCCCGTTTGGTTGAGTAGGCCTTGGTCGGCTCATGATGTTGAAGCCGTGAGAGCGCGACGGTGTGGAGTGCTCGGTTCAGGTGGCGATCGCCAGATCGGTTGAGCCTGTGGCGGACGGTCGCGACACTGCTGGCCGGGATGGGGGCGACGCCGGCGAGGGCGGCGAATGCCGCCTCGTTGCGGATGCGTTTTGCTGTAGGACCATGACACGAGGAATTGTGCTGCCGTGATCACCCCGACCCCGGGCTTGGCGAGAAGCTCCGGGCAGGCTGCGACAACCAGACCCTCCAGTTCGGTCTCATACTCGGCCGCTTCGGCCTCGGGCATAAGTGCTCTGCGGGCGACGGCGCGGACGGCTCGCACGGTTGCCCGATGCTCTACCGAGTGACTGGGCACAGTCCGCAGGCGGGAGCACCGGTCGAGCTGCTGATCGGTAGTGCCTCGACGCAGCTGCTCGCGTAGGCTCTCGGGGGCGTTGACGATCAGGGCTTTGAGTTGGCCGATGGCTTTGGTGCGCGCGACGACGGCGCCTTGCCTGGCCGTAATGAGCACTCGCATAGCTTCCCGGTCTCCTCTGGCACGAGGGGCGGCAAGATACTCACGGGAGAGCGCTTCGCGGGCGGCGCGGACAGCATCGAGTTCGTCGCTCTTCGCCCCGTTGCGGCGGGCTGGCCTGGCTGGTCGGTCGATCTCAACGACCCACTCTCCGCGTTCGAGAAGGAATGTTGTGAGGCCAGAGCCGTAGCTTCCCGTGCCCTCGATCGCCCAAACCCGCCGAGTAGACGAATAGCGATTCGCGAAGCTGAGCACGCGTTTGTATCCGAGGGCGTCGGTCGCGCTTTGGGTATCCCCGAGCGCGGCACCCGTTTTCGCGTCAACGACGGCCGCGGTGTTGGTGTCTCGGTGGGTGTCGACGCCGATGACGAAATCGACTTCATCTGAGAGCATTGGCATGGCGTTTTCCCTTCGTGGAGCCAATATGTTGGCATCGGCCCGGGCAGGTTCACCATGCGGCAGGACTGTGATGAGGCACGGCCCAGGGGCGGCCAAGCTGCTGATTAAGCCAGCGTTTCGGTGGAACCAGGCCGATACCGGCGACCACGACGACATATCCAACGCAAGGGCGCAACGATCTCTCGCCTGCCAATGTGACTTTAGGGTCAGTCATGGTCACCAGCACCGACTCTGGCAGCAATCACACCCGTGACCGCAAGAGCGACCCGGGAAACGGATCGTTTACTACGACCAGCCGGACGGCATCCCCTGACAGCGACAAATCCGAATCACGAAATCTCGCACCGCCACTACGGTGTCGGATTCAGGTCAGCTTCGAGCGACATCACCTGACGCCGGCCAGCACTCGTGGCTCGAGCGCTTGATATCAGTCTCACAATCGGTTTTCCCGGTCCCCGGCGGTCCCAGGAACACCACGTTGGCGGCCTCGGCCAGGAAAGCGCCGGTGGCCAGATGGGCGATCGTTTCCCGTTTCAGCCCGGGCTGATGGTCGAAGCTGAAGTCCTCCAGCGACTTCCTGGCCGGAAATCCCGCGGCCCGGGCCCGGGTTTCCGCCCCGGAGGCTTCCCTGGCGGCAACTTCCCGGGACAGCACGGCGGCAAGATATTCCTCGTGGGACCAGCCGGCCTCGCGCGCCTGGTCGGCCAGACGGGCCGCTGACTCGCGGATCCGCGGTGCCTTCATGGCCCGGGCGTAGTACTCGATCTGCCCGGAAATCTCCCTGGCGCCGGTCATGGGAGGACCTGCCCGTCCTCGAAGACAACCCCGAACGCCCGGTCGTACTCCGCCAGATCGCGGAGCTCCGCGTCCAAACCGGACTCTTCCGGCGCCGCGGCGGCGTTCTGGAATGCTCTCCGTTGCACCCTTGCCGCTTCGACGTGGGCCGGGTCGGTGATCGTCTGGCCCTGCCCCAGGACCGCCGGTGAATCCCGGCATCCCGGCCCTCGAAACTGATCCGTACCGTCTCCAGATCCGCGCGGACCTCCACGAAACGTCCGATGGCCTGCGGGTTCACGGAGTAGTCGTTGGACGCGACCCGCACGTAGTAATCCCCGGGTAGACGGACCCGGACGGGAATCCCCGCGATCGGTTGGCGGCCTGCCGCGCCGCTTCGGACGCAGCCCGTCTTCCCCGTCGCGTCGATAGATGCTCGTCCAGTTGGCAACGGTGCTGGGCGACGGAAGGCCATACTCCTCGGAAAGAGCCCTTCCGGACTCACCCTTGATATGACGCAGCACGATCTCGAGCTTGGTCTCGAAGTCGTACTGCCTGCGGTCTCTCGTCACCAGCGCACCCGCCCCCCGTAGCTGCCATCGCTGATACAACATTTGGACCGGAGACCGGGCAAGGTCAAGCGAAATGGCCACGGACTTCGCAGTGTATCCCTGCTCGAACAATTCGACAGCCGACACGGCGTCGGGGTAACTCAACGTGCTTCCTGAGTACATCTGACTACTCCCTGGAGAAGGATACCTAGATTCGGTGTCCAACTTTCGGGGACCATTCCAGCAGGCCATTCGTGTTTTCATTCGAGCCGCGCTGCCAGGGGCTGGCCGGATCGCAGAAGTACACCGGGATTTGCGTCTGCCGCGTGAAGTCCTGGTGGCAAGCCATTTCAGTGCCCTGATCCCAAGTCAGGGAACGGCGCAGATGGACCGGAAGGCTGCCCATCGATTCTGCCAGCCGGTCGCGCAGATTCTCCGCCCCGCGGTTGCCTGCCAGATGCACAAGAACGATGAAACGCGTGGTCCGTTCGACCAGTGTGGCGATGGCCGAACTGCTGCCCTTTCCAATGATTAAGTCCCCCTCCCAATGCCCTGGTACTGATCTGCCGATCACTTCTGCAGGCCTGTCCCGGATCATGACCATGTCCGGGAAGCGCTTGGTCCGGTGCTCACGCCGGCTGCGTGGCCGGCGACCGGTCCGTCCGGACCTCAACGAGACAGCAGGGTCCACGGCCAGATCCAGGCTTCCGCGCCCGTACAGAGCCTGATAGACGGTCTCAGGCACGATGTGCATTTCCGGTTGGCCCGGAAAATCCGCGCGTAGACGGTTGCTGATCTGGCGGGGGCTCCAGCGTTGTTTCAGGTGTTCGCGCACGAACTCCCGCAGCTCCTGGTTGCTGGCTATCTTCCCGGGCCGCGGACGGCTCCTTCTGCGCTCTGCACTGCGCTGAGCCGTCCGCGGTCGGTAATTACCGGAGGGTTCATGAATGTTCCGGCGGATCTCCCTGCTCACGGTCGACGGACTCCGCCCGAGCTCCATTGCAATGGCACGGATGCTGCGCCGGGCATGCAACAGGTCCGCGATCGTAATCCGTTCCGACTCGGAGAGAAACCGGGCGGAGATTACCGCACGCCGCTGCCGCGAAATCGGAGCGTACTTCTTGATGTCTCCGGACTTCAAGACGACCGTATGGCCGTGCCGCCAGCGAGTTCCGGAACTACGGCTAATACCCACGATCCGGCAGGCCTCAGAATTGCCCATTCCCTGTTTCATCAGCTGATCATAGTGAGCCCGTGCAGCGTTCTTCGGAGGGGCGCCCCGGGACTTCTTCGCTCTTTTCATATCTACCAATTGCAACTCCCAATCACTCAGGTGTTGCAACGACCGCGCCAAGCCGTCATAGTGGCTCACTTTTCGACCATCACTGACACAGTTCAAGGTTCGCCTCCTGTTCATGTCCGGTTCCTTATCTGCATATAGAGCCGGTTGATGACGCTAGCTGTTCTCCACTACTCACGGTATCGGCAGCACACTTGGTCTCCGCACCCGTGCAGAACAGAGGAGCTATACCGGAGACTAAGTCACGCAGAGCAGCATCTATTGCATTAGGGCCAACACGATGGCGTCTGAGTTGAGGAATTGTGTGAATCCCGTCCGGCGCCGATGGTGCTGATCAATTCCCGGTTCCTCGGTTCTGATTCTGGTCTGTGCCCCATATCAGGTCCTGCTTATCGGCTTCAATCGCCCGGAGAAAATCGGCCTGGCTTGCCCGGAGAAGCGCCTCCCGGGACCCCACTTCATACCGATCGCCGTCGCGGCGATATCCTCGA
Organism: Arthrobacter sp. NicSoilB8; assembly: GCF_019977355.1. Lineage (NCBI taxonomy): Bacteria > Bacillati > Actinomycetota > Actinomycetes > Micrococcales > Micrococcaceae > Arthrobacter > Arthrobacter sp. NicSoilB8. The sequence continues at coordinate 117,310 of NZ_AP024656.1, forward strand.
GGGCTTCCTGCATCCATGCCACGGCGGCCGTGTCGGCTCGGACCGAGGCCTCCTCGGACGATTGGACCGTGCAGAACAACGCAAAGCGGGCTAGTTTCCTTCAGCTCGCCGGTGAGATCTTCGATCTCCGCCAAGAGTTGCTCCCCCCAGACGCCGGAATTTTGCGCGGCACCGTGTCGGCTTGAGTATGAGCGAGGCCCGTTCAGACCCGGTTGCCGCCGTTTCCGGAGGTCCAGCTCTGCGGCTACAACCACGTCGAATGCCTGGGCCGACAGCGACGGCGTGGGCGACCGTTCGCGCGTGCCGTCAGCCGTCTGACCGCGATGTTCCGCATCAGTCTCCGTGAGGCCGGGGCGCGGATCATCCGCGGTCGGCCCGGACCCGCGGACGCGACCCTGATAGTGGGTTGGTCTCGCATGGCTGCTGTCTCTTCCTTTCGTAGGACCGGGTGGCGCACGACCGCGGTCATCTCGCTAAGCTGCATTTTCGCCAAGATCCGTTAGCGGCTATTCGGAATCAGGTGTTGCCGGATTCTTGGTGCACGTACCACAGACTTGACGCGTATCCGGTCGCCAGACCGTGTGCATGGCAATGTCGAGCAGCTTCCGTTCGCCTAAATCCGTGACCACCCAGACAAGCCCGTGTTCTGGAAACGGCACGTCAACCGAACCGCGCCAGACTTCACCGGTTTCGTGATCCAGGGCAACGATTCGGTGCCCTGGCGCAAGTAACAGGAAGGCTTCGACTTCACATGTGGTGAGGGAGTCTTTCGGCCCGTTTCGTCCCGCCGCGAGGTTGGCAGACGCCTTCCGCAACGAGCATTTGATCTGGCCGTCCGTGAGGCATGCGCCCAGCATCAAGCTGACGGTAGTCTCGCCGGCGATACCACCGTTATCTTGATTCATCGGCGGACGCACCCCAGCTTTCCCTTGTCGTGCCCGGTGGCGGATCACCTTTCAGCCGAGCCGCGTAGCGGCCTGGGGCGAGCCGCATTACCAGGACGCCGACTCGTTCGGTCATAGCCACGGGCATCAGAATTCCAGCACCCTGTCCAAGATGGCATCTAATTCCTTTCGTGTTTGAACGGCTCGGCAAGCCGATCGGGCACTGTTTGAATGGTCACAAGTCCCTACTCTCTTGGCGAGCGGCATTCCCCGCCATCGTTGTCAACCGTTTGACGGTTGAATATTTAGCGGCGGTAACCGCGGTTGTGTCAGCTTAAGTTGACATAGGGTTCGATATCAGTGTTAAAAACTCCCTAACCTATTTGGGGGAGATGGGTGTGTCCGGCGGGTAGGCAATAGTACTCAACCTCCGCCAGTGCTGAGCGTTCTTGCCCGAGAATTTATCCGGTCTTGATCCGAAATTGAGAAAGGTTCTCATAGACGAGATCATGTCCTTGTGTGGTAGCCGAAGACACGCGTCCCTGGCGAGAGCGACTGCTGAACAGCTCGGACCATAGAGAGTATCTGTCCCGCGACGACGAGGATGTTAGGTTCTACTCGAGTGTCTGGTCCAGAAATGTTCACGGCGGCTATAATGCGTCCTGAATGGTCACGCACTGGTGCGCCGACGCCGATGAGCTCGGGGTCAAAAATCCGGTTAGCTACTGTGTAACCAGTTTCCCGGGCTTCCCGGACGTGAGCCAGATACTCCCGTGCTGCATGGGTTCCGAGGCCGTCTTGGCCTCTGCGGACGATCTCGAGGATCTGATCATCCTCGTAGTCCATCAACAGCGCCATCCCGCTTGAACTTCGGTTCAGGGGTACCGTACGCCCTGCCCATCCGACTGCCTCGATGGACCGGTGGGAACTTTCGGTGTGTACCGTCAGGACCTCGCCATCACTGAACACTGTCAGATAGCTGCGTTCGCGAATCACCGCAGTAAGCCGGAACATCATTGGCACGGCCATCTTAGTCAGGCGCTGATCACCGGCCCGCAGAGCCAGCGCAAACAAGCGCCAGCTCAGCTCATATCGGCCCTCTGGATCACGGGCCACCAGCCCGGTTTCCAGCAGGCTCTTGAGCTGGCGGGATACGACGGATTTGTCGCGGCCCAACGCACGCGAAACATCGGAAACGGTCATTCCGTCGGGGAACTCAGCCGCATCGCCAGAGCTGAGCGCTTCAAGAACTGCCATGACTCTCGCCGCGCCGCTCTGTTTCTGCTCCGTCTCCATCCTCGGATGCTAGGTAGCGAATATGATCTACGCAACGCCACGTTGCAAAAATTGCATCCACTAGGGACAGCGGATCCGCGCCCGGCGCCTCCGGCACACCTGCCGTCGCAACCCCGACTGTTCTGTGGCGACGAACTGATCCCGGGTTGACGACGTCTCCGCTGCCGTTGTCCCAGCCTCACGGAGTTTCACCGCGGCCACACAACCCCGGTCCCAGCGCGCCGTGAATGCGTGTCTGTTCAACGGCTCGAATGAAACCGCCGGCGAGGGCGCGGTTTGTCGCAGCAATATTCGGAAGGCCGGGGCGAAGAACTGTCGGCGCCAGTCACATCGACCCACATGGACAAGCATGAATCGACAGCGCACTGTTGGATCATCAGCATGATGCGCCGGAGCCAGCGTTGACGCTGTATAGGACTGTCGTGTGGCCGTTCCAGCCGCCGTGGACGGCGACATCGTTGCCGACGTAGACAGCGATGTGGGCCATTCCCAGGCCGCCGTTCCGGTAATAAGTGAGGTCGCCCGGGCGTGCCTCGGCGGCGCTCACGGCATGGCCCAGAGACGGGTAACCTGCCGGCAAGCCATGGAAGTTGATGCCGGCGGCTGCCAAAGCGTGCGTGGCCAGAGCCGTGCAATCCTGGAAAACGCCGAGCTGGGCGTAAGCGGCGGCAGCGATGGTTGCCCCACTCCAGCTGCGGATGCCAGCCAGTGCCTGCACGCCGCTTCCGGGCCGATCGCGATGCCCAGCCAGCACACTTCCGATATCCCCGATAGCGCCGCTGCATGGGCGTGCTAGGCGCCGAGGATCTGAACGTGGTCAGGAGTTAGTTCGGAGATGCGGCTGACGCCGAGCAGGGCAATGGTGCGTTGCTTGTCCTTTCCAGGATCTGGATGGCACGGTCCACGCCCGCCCGGCCGCCGGCCATAAGGCCGTAGAGGTAGGCGCGGCCGATCAGGGTGAAGTCGGCGCCGAGGGCGAGGACGGCGATGATGTCCGCGCCGCTCATGATGCCGGTGTCCAGGATGATCGCCGCCTCGCTGCGGTCCGCCTTCAGCGCGGCGGAGACCTCGGGGAGCAGGCGGAAGGGGATCGGTGCCCGGTCCAGTTGTCGGCCGCCGTGGTTGGAGAGCACGATCCCGTCTGCGCCGTGGTCCACCACCTTGCGGGCGTCCTCGACCGTCTGGATGCCCTCGCCGATCGCCACGGTGCGATGCGCTTCAATGCTGAGGTGCCCGCGGAGGTGTTCCAGGGCGCTGGCCTTGGTGACTCCTTCGGCGGCAATGTCCAGCCAGGCGGACCAGCCCACAGAATACGCAACCCCTAACAGGCCGATGTCCTCGATGGCCTCATTGAAGTCCTCGGGCGTGTCCTCGGAGCTGAACACCACAACGCGCACGGCTGTGGCCTCAAGCATGGTCGGGAAGTCCACGCCGATTGCCTCCACGCCAAAGCTGGCATCCTGGAAGCGCTCGGTGGACAGGAATTTGCCGTCCTCGTCCTCCAGCGCATACTTTGCCCAGGGCAGCCGCTTGCGGAGGGCGCGGCCCGGATCGAACGTGGCCTTGTGGATGACTTCGTAGCCGTCAGGGTGTGCCGGATCGAGCCGGAGCGTGACGCCGCCGTTGCAGCACACCGCATAGCCTGTATTTATCCCGATCTGCTCGATAATGGGCAGGGTGGCGTTTAGCGAACGTCCGGTGGCGATCAGGACCTCATGCCCCGCGGCGACAACAGTCTGGGCCGCCTCACGGACAGGGATTGACATGTGGCCGTCGTGGTTGACCAGCGTGCCGTCAACGTCCAAGGCGACCATAAGCTTTTGACCCGTGTTGTTGTCTCGCCGGTCACCGTTGCCAGCGACTGAGTTTTCAGTAAGTAGAGGAGAGACGGGTACGGCAGGGCTCTCCTGCCTCCGTGGTAGAAGGCTCAGCATCGAGCATCGTGCTGCTGCGTGTAGCCATAAGGAACCGCGCTGCTGAGAGGAACACGGAAGACATGATGCTCAAGGCGCGTCACCAGAATGCCCTGGGTTGCGTCCTTGACCGCCATTTTGATCATGAGATCTACTGCGGTATCCAGCCCTCGCTCCATGGAGGCCTTATCCAGTGCCACAACTTGGATTTGTGGCGGATTTTCCGTCGTGGTCAAGAGGGGCATGGCACCCCAGATGTCGGTTTGACGGCGTATCCGTTGGCTCTTTCTTATAGTGCTCTTCTGTCTAGGCCATCGTTTCAAGCCACAGCGCGTCTACCGTACTCGTTACGTCTTCCACGAAACCAGTACGGATAAGACGTCGGGACTGCCCCCGGTTTTGTTGACTCCTGACTTGTGAGGATTCAGTCCTTGCAGCAAGGATGTTCACATGCCCAAGCCTTTCCCCGCTGAGTTCCGCCGTGACGTGGTCGCCGTGGCACGCAAGCACGAAGCCCCGATCTCACAGATCGCTAAAGACTTCGGGATTTCCGAAGCGACCCTGCACAACTGGCTCAAGAAAGCCGACGTCGAGGACGGCGTCCGCCCCGGAGTGACGGAGAAGGAAGCGGCAGAACTCAGGGATGCCAGGAAGCGGATCCGGCTGCTGGAGCAGGAGAACGAGATTCTGCGCCGGGCAGCGGCCTTCTTCGCCCGGGAGCTGCCCCCAAAATGAAGTTTCCGCTGGTCCTTGACCTTGCCGCGGACGGAATTCCCGTCGCGGTGGCCTGCCGGGTGCTGGGTTTCTCCAAACAGGCCTTCTACGAATGGAAGAGAAGTCCCGTCTCCGAGCGCGACTGGTCAGATGCCCACCTGATCAACGCGGCGGTGGACGTCCACCGGGACGATCCGGGGTTCGGGTACCGGTTTATCGCCGACGAGCTCGAAGACCAGGGTTTCAGCGCCGGAGAGAACCGGGTCGCACGGCTGTGCAGCAGCCAGCGGATCTGGTCTGTCTTCGCCAAGAAGCGCGGCCTGACCCGCAAGGCCGGCCCGCCCGTGCACGATGACCACGTCCGGCGGGACTTCACAGCAACGGCACCGGATCGGCTGTGGCTCACGGACATCACCGAGCACTGGACCGACGAGGGCAAGCTCTACCTGTGCGCCATCAAAGACGTCTACTCCAACCGGATCGTGGGTTACTCCATCGATTCCCGGATGAAGGCGTCCCTGGCAGTCTCGGCCCTGCACAACGCAATAGCGCTCCGGGAGCCGGAGGGAACCGTGATCCATAGTGACCGCGGCTCCCAATTCCGCTCAAACGCCTTCGTGCGGACGTTGAAGGGCAACCGGCTCACAGGATCGATGGGACGGGTCGGCGCGTGCGCCGATAACGCCGCCATGGAATCCTTCTTCTCGCTCCTGCAGAAGAACGTTCTGGACAGCCAGCGATGGTCCACAAGGGCGGACCTGCGCCTGGCCATCGTGACGTGGATCGAGAAAACGTACCACCGGAAACGCCGCCAGCGGCGCCTCGGACGGCTAACACCGGTCGAGTTTGAGACAATCAATAGCGGCCTCAAAGCCGCCTAGCGACACCAAACCCCGAGAGTCAACGAATTCCGGGGCAGTCCCGTCCATCTTTCCAAAGCTGTACCTGCTGACCGATCAGGCCGGTCCACTCTTGATCCGTGCCGTTACTCAATTGCTGTCTCCCTTTGTGTTCGGGTGCGTCTTTGTGGTGAGGGTGAATCCACGTTCAATTCTGTTTTGGTTCCGGTGAAGCGAGCGGGTCGTCGGGGTCGTCAGCTGAAGATTCCTGCCTCGGGTGATGGATCCAGCCCAAGGAGTTTCAGCTCGGCGGCGGCACCCACCGGAAGGGCACGATCGGCGAAGGGGGCTCACTGTCCGGATGCCCTGACGGTCGGCGACGGCGTCCCGCTCCCAGTGGCGAGCCGCCGCCGTTTCTTGCCTGGATCCGATTGGCCGCCGCTATTGAGTCGGGTGATCCCGACCTTGCCGCGGCCGAAGCCCAGAGGCACGTCCGCTCCTATCGGGCCATGACTATGGAAAACCTCTTCGGGGAGACCGGCACTGGTTCGAATGGAATTCGCCCAGAGGACATCAGCCGCAGATAGCGGCGAGGTCCGTGGGGCTGGGACATGCCGGCATCCAGGGCAGACCAGATTGGTCCATGCAGCGCACCATGCTCTCCCCCAGGTACGCCAAACACTGGGACGAGCTCCTGCTCGTTTAGGCGTAGCATGCTTGAACCTCACGTAGAGATGGCATGGCTCCCGTCCGGGGTTTAGGGGTCCAGCGTCTGGGCCAACGCTGCCAGCACGGGCTCGCGGCGGAGTTCGATGTGGGAGTGGGCGAGCGAACAGGCCAGGTCCGGCTTGCCGGCGAGGATGGCGTTGCACAGTTCCATGTGGTCGTCGCGCTGGAGCTCGTTGCTGCGGTTTTGGGCCAGCCCGAAGATCCACTGCATGCGGCCGAAGAGCGGTTTGACCGATTCTATGAGCAGGCGGTTGCCTGAGAGCCGCACGATTTCGGCGTGGAATTCCGCGCTAGGACGCACGACGTCGTCGCTCCGTCCGCCGTCGATCGCGTCCCGGGTCCCTTCCAGGAGTTCCTGCAGCCGCCCGGTGGGCTGGCCTGCCGCAACGCGGGTGGCCGCTTTGCGGGCGGCGAAGGTCTCCAGGCACAGCCGCACATCGAAGAGTTCGTTGACATCGGTAACGGTCAGCCTGCGCACCACGGCTCCCCTGTAGGGGAACGTTTTCACAAAACCGTCCTGTTCGAGGCGCTGGATGGCCTCCCGGACGGGGGTTCTCGAGACGTTGTAGAGCTCGGACAGTTCACGTTCGCGCAGCCTGCTCCCCTGCCCGTATTTTCCAGCCACGATCCCCTCGAGAACCAGCTGGTAGACGTGCTCGGCCCGCACTTCGTCGTCGCGGCCGTTCGGCGTCTCAGGCATCGGCTTGACCACTCTTCCACTCTCCTTCATGCCTTCCGCCTCCGGAGCCGGAGTCACTCGCAAGGTCGGCGACGTCCGGCGCGAGCGCGTGCTCGAACTGTCCGAGCCAGGCCGGCGGATCCTCAACGCGGCGATCCCGCTCTGGGAGGGCGCGCAGGCGCAGATCAAAACCCAACTAGGCGTCGACGGCGCCCGCGTCTTCCGCGAGACCCTTCGGGCGGTCTAGCGGCGGGCTCCTCCCCCACCCTACGCCGTGCGCGGCACTGGCTCTCGCAAACGGGGCGAGGCGGCCTTGACCTGGATGCCCCGTGCCCGGAACCCATTACCTCGGAGAGTCAACCAAACCCTGGGCGGTCTCCTTAGCTTGCCGCTTGTCGATACTTGCCAACAGCTGTACCGGAGCAATCACTCGGCACAGATGATAGCCGCCTATCACCACGATGGTTCCGAGTGATATTCCGCTCAGGGAGAATGAGTCGCTGAAATTCACGCTAGTGTTGCCGATTCCAATGATGACGCCCGCTGACACCGGCACCATATTGATCAGATTGCCGAAGTCAACGCCGCTTTCCTTCCAGATCTGGGCGCCAAGTAGGCCGATCATGCCGTAGAGGATGACTGTGCTGCCGGCGAGGACACCGCCAGGCATGGCCGCGAACAGCGCGCCAAACTTGGGGGAAAATCCAAAAAGGACCGCTATGCCGGCGGCAACGTAGTAGGTGGCGGAGGAGAAGACGCGGGTGGCGGCCATGATGCCGATATTTTCCCCATATGTGCAGACAGGAGAGCCACCCACCGAACTGGCAACAACTGTGCCGAGGCCAACGGCTATGACTGAGCGGCCGATCATCGGGTCAAGGTCCTCGCCCGTGGTCTCCGCGATGGCCTTGACATGGCCAACCGTCCCGGCAGTCATGGCGACCACTGCCGGCAGGATAATCAGGATCGCTGCGATGGAAAAACTCGGCGCGTGCCACCCGGCGATCTCCTTGCCGTCCGCGCCCATCATCGTCGACATCGGAAGCCCGATCCAATCAGCATCCTGCACCTGCTGCCAGTTGACCCGCAAATGGGTGGTGATTTGACCGACGCCAGCGTCGAACGAAGTGATCGGGCCCGCCGTCACATCCAAGACCCAGGATAGAACGTAGCCAAAGACCAGGCCGAGAAAGATCGAGATCCGGCCCAGGAAGCCACGCAGCCCGACCGCACAGCAGATCGTGAAGAGCATCACGAACAGCGCGACCCACTGGTCCTGCGGCCAATAGGTGTCGGCCACCACTGGCGCGAGATTGAAGCCGATCATCATCAAGATGGCACCGGTCACGACCGGCGGCAGGACTTTGTTGATCACCCGGGATCCGGCAAAGTGGATCAGGACCCCCAGAAGGACCAGCACGACACCGGCGACCAGGATGGCCCCGGTGACCTCGGCCGAGCCGGCACCGGGCTGGGAACGCACCACGACTACCGCACCAACAAAGGCGCCGCTGGTGCCAAGGTAGGCGGGCACCCGACCTTTCACAACGAGCAGGAACATGATGGTCGTGATACCACTCATCATGACCGCGAGCCGCGCGTCCAGCCCCATGAGCAGCGGAACGACAAAAGTTGGGCCGAACATGGCACCGACGTGCTGCACGCCCAGGCCTATCGTCCTGGGCCAGGACAGTCGTTCGTCGGGGGCCACTACCTCTTCCGGGCCGAGTGACTTGCCGTCACCATGTATCTTCCAACCAAGCGACATGACTGCATCCTTAATATGCGTGCGGCGGTGACTCTTGTGGTGTCACAGACTTGCTGATTTTTTGGGGCGCGGCGCTTACGCGTGCGATTTTTTGAACTTGCTTTGGCCCGTGGCGGTCCAGCCCAAGCCTTGGGGTCCGTTGTTGCGGGGCACGCCGGGCACGCATCGGTCGGCGTCGGTGACCCCATCTACGATGCGGGCCCGGCGACCCGTTAAACCTAGCGGCGCATGTCTGCCGCGATCATGGATTAGGACTTGTAGGCCAGCCGCAGGAGGGTGCCGGCAAGGATCGATACTCCTTCTCCCAGTGCCCTTGGGTCGGTGTCCTCCAAGGGAGTGTGACTCAGGCCGCCCTTTGAGGAGGTGAAGATCATTCCGACTTTCGCTATCTGTGAGAACAACTGTGTATCGTGCCCTGCTCCACTGGAGAGTGGCCGGTACGGAACTCCGCCATCATTCAGCGTTTCTTTGATAGCGTCCATCACTTCGACATTCATCAGCACAGGCTCATGATCGTGTTGAAGTTTCAGCTCAATCCCGAGGTCCCTCTTTGCCGCTGTCGCGGCGAGACTTCGTTCAATGACTGACTGGGTGGCCAGCTGCTGGATCCGGTCGGGAGTCCGCAGCTCGACCGTGAACCTGACCTGTCCTGGAACAACGTTGATCTGGTCGGGAGTTACAGATAGGCGGCCGACCGTCGCGACGGCCGGCGGGCCAGCCTCTTTTGCCGCATTTTCGACGTCGGAAATCATCTGTGCAACGCCTGCCAGCGCGTCTCGGCGAAGGTTCATTGGAGTTGTGCCGGCGTGATTGGCCTCTCCCGTCACGGTGACGTCCCAACGCGTAATTCCTGTAATCGCAGTTACCAACGCCAAGTCAAGACCCTCGTTCTCTAGGATCCCGCCTTGTTCGACATGGAGTTCGACAAAGTAGCCGATATCGTTGCGCTTGGCCGAGGAGATCTCACGCGGATCCAGTCCTAGTTCTTGCATGGCACTGGCCAGGGACACGCCGGTCTTGTCGAGACTCTCTTCGGCTTCGCGCAGAGTCGTCTCTCCAACGATGGAGCGAGAGCCCCAGTAATGATTGGTGAATCGACTTCCCTCTTCCTCACAAAGCACGATAACTTCAAGCGTACGGGCGGGCTTACCCAGCTTCCGTCCCAGAGATCCGACGGCGAGGATGCTGCCGACAACACCGTAGGCACCGTCCAGGCGGCCGCCGTTCCTTACCGTGTCCATGTGCGAACCAGTAGCCACGATTGGCGCATCGGTCGTTCCTTGCAGGCGACCAATGATGTTCCCAACAGGGTCTATCCGTACTTCCAGCCCGCGTTCCGCCATCCAGCCCTTGATCAGTTCCCGTGCCTCCACCCAGGAGGCATCGTATAGGGATCGATAGGTACCACCGTCGCTCTGAGCACCAATGGCGTAGAGCTCGTCGAGCATTCTGCCCGCATCTTCTTCAAAGTCTTCAAGAGTCTCATGCATCACAAGTGGCCTTTCTCTTTTTCTTCCGTAGTCTCGACAGCTGTGGTTGCCGCCGACCCTGTAGTCATTGCGGCGGCTCCAGATGACCAGCGCTGGACCAATTTCCCCCGGCCCGGGGTGGCCACGCACTTTCCGTCCAGGGCCACGATCTCTCCCCGAGACAAGGTCATGACTGGCCATCCGGTAAGTTCCATCCCCTCATACGGAGACCAGTCAACGGGGGTGTCAAGTTCTGCTGCCCTGACGACCCGTCGTATAGTCGGGTCGAACAGAACCAGATCGGCATCGGATCCTTGGCTGATGGTCCCCTTCATCGGCCATAACCCAAATAGTCGGGCGGGGTTTGTGCTCAAGAGCCCGACCATCTCACTCAAATTCAGACGTCCCTTCAGGACGCCCTGTGAATGGATCAGCTGAAGCCGGAGACCTGCCCCGGGCAGACCATTGGCCCCGCGGCGAAAGTCGGTGCGGCCGAGGTCTTTCACTTCAGTGCCGTAACCACAGTGATCCGAGCTGACGACCTGAATCACGCCGTCTGCCAACGCTCGCCAAAGTGCATCGGAATCTTCGGTTGTGCGCAACGGAGGGCTGCACAGGAACCGATGCCCGTCAGGGCGTTGCAGTGACTCCTCCGTGAGGGTCAGATAGTGTGGACACGTTTCGGCGTAGGCCGCAACACCCCTTTCGCGAGCTCGCCGTATCAGTTCCACACCCTGGCGGGTGGAGGTGTGGAAGATGTATATGCTTGCGCCCGTCTGCTCGGCAAGGAACAGGGCACGATTGATCGCCTCTGCTTCGGCGATGTTGGGTTTCGTTCGCGCAAAATCAGCCGCAGTCGTCGCGGCATTCGCTACAAGGCTTTGAGTGTTGAACTCCATCATCGCCGCGTTCTCTGCGTGCACGATGGTCATGCCGTTTCCGCGTGCGGACGCTTCAAGAGCAGCCAGCAGGAGCGCATCATCACCCATACGGCCCTGAGACCGATACAGCATGTAGAGCTTAAAAGTAGGGAAGCCCAGCGCTATGAGTTGAGGGAGTTCGTCAACCGTTTCAGTCGACGTACTGGTTAAAACCGGGTGGAGCGAGAAGTCGATGACAGACTGCCCCTCGGTTTCTGTTCGGCGTTCTTGAATTGTTGAAATCAGATCCGATTCGCGCTGGACTGCGAAGTCGATGACCGTTGTGGTGCCACCAGCGGCAGCGAATGCGGTTCCCGTTGCAAAATCGTCAAGCGCAGAAACCCACCCATGATCCAGGTGGACGCGGTGCCCAAAATGTGCATGCGGATCGACTAAGCCTGGAAGTACAAGGAGGCCATCAGCATCCACGGTCTGTTCAGCCGACGACAGTGTCCCCGGCGCACCTACGGCTAGAATTTTTCCATCGCGGATCCCAACGTCCCCGAAAAATTCCTCTTCCGCAGTCACCAATTTGCCATTCTTTATCAGAAGATCAAACATCGCTGTTTCCTTTGGGTAATTTAATTCACTAATCTGATGAGCAGGCTGCAGCCGCATCGACAACTGCGGCAAGATCGCCCTGCTCAATTTCCCTGTGCAGAACCATCCGCACAGTCTCGGGCCCGATCGGCTTCACGAGAACGCCAAGAGCCGCCATGCGCCGAACAAACGTCTCCGCGTCAAGGCCAAACGGACCAAGTTCCACGCGAATAATGTTCGTCTGTATTTGCGATTCATCAACTTTCAATCCAACGTCGGCAAGCATCAGCCCAAGCTGCCGTGCCCTCGCGTGGTCCTCGGCTAGACGGGGGATCATCTCCTTGAGGGCAACGAGCCCTGCGGCCGCTATTACGCCGGCCTGTCGCCAGCCACCTCCGAGCTGTTGCTTCATCCATCTGGCCTCGGCAATAAAGTCCCGACTCCCGACGAGAACTGACCCCACAGGACTCGACAATCCCTTGGCCAAACAAAATTGGGCGGCATCAACGGAACGGGTCAAGGTCGCAGCAGGTACACCTAAGGCCACCGCCGCATTGAATATTCGGGCACCATCGAGAAATGTCGGCACGTGATGTTGCCGGCCCAGTACGGACATTGCGTCGATTTCCGCCGGCGAAACAACGAGTCCCCGATTGAGGTCATACGTATTCTCCAGGCAGAGCAGCCCTAGCTTCGGCATCTGAATCGGGTGTACCGGCGACAGTGAGGCTTCCAACTGGGCACCATTGAATACGCCACTGCCTGTGGCTATGGGCAGGAATGGTACTCCCATGAGAGCGGCCGCTCCCGCCCGCTCCATACGTTGAAGATGCGAGTGTTCTAGGACAATCGCTGCCTGTCCGCGGCTGCAAAGGCTCAGAACGGCGATCTGGTTCGCCATAGTGCCGGAGGCAACGAACATGCCCTCTTCTTTGCCGAGCAGTCCGGCACTCTCCTCTTCAAGGGCCCTAACTGTGGGATCCTCACCGAATACATCGTCACCCACCTCCGCCTCAGCCATGGCTGCGCGCATCCGGGCTGTGGGTTTGGTGACTGTGTCGCTTCTGAGGTCGATGATTTTCTGTGTCATTTCGCCACCCCGGTCGTGACGCCTTCATTGTCGTCGTACAAAGACTTCAGAGGTGCCGCGCCCACGGAGAGCCCGCGTTTCAGCACAACTCTCCTAGCCGTGTCTCCGTCAAGTAGGTCGGTTAGGGACCGGGCTTCCAATACGACCAGACTCGCCTCATCGCCACTGGCAAGTCCATACTTGGTCAGGCCCATAATCTGAGCGGGCGCAACCGTATGAAGCGAAAGCATCTCCAGAAAGTCGTGTTCGGTGACCATGTGACAAGCCAGCGAGGCCAGGATGGCGTTTTGGATGAGGTCCGTGTTCCCATAAGGATCGAACGGGTCACGGATATTGTCCGTGCCAACGGCAACGTTGACACCAGCCGCGCGCAATTCAGATAGTCGCGTCACTCCACGGCGCGCTCCCACAGCATCATCGCGGCCATTGCCGTACATGTTGCTTGCGGGCGTGGATACCACCGAGACGCCTGCCTCGCGCAACAGGTCGCACACGTTCGCTCGTAGTTCAGGTGGCACCATATCCAGACCGCAGAGGTGGCTTGCGGTGACGCGTCCTTGGTATTCTTCCGCTATTGTTTTTTCAGCGATATAGACTGCCCCTAGATTATCGGGGTACTCCCGCCCATCCGCGTGAAGCGTTACCGGGTGTGTGTAGTTTGCATTGATCCCGAAATCCGTATGGAAGTCAATGTCGACGTCGAACTCTTTGGCCAATTCAAAGACGATATCGACTTGCTCGTTGAGCTCTTTTCTGCTTGCTGAGATGCTTGGGTGTCCGCCGATGACATCAGCTCCCAGTTCCAGTGCGGCCTTGAGCAGGTCCCTCGTTCCAGGATATTCTTGTATGCCTTCCTGTGGGAAAGCCACGATCTGCAGGTCGATACTTTTCTGAAAGTCTTCTTTGAGGGACAGGAGCGCACGCAGGCTGGTCAAGCCGACAGTTGGGTCTATATCGACGTGGGTTCGGACTGCAGTTACGCCATGCTCAACGCATCTTTGCAAGGCTCTGGAAGCGCGCTCCCGGACGTCATCGTAGGTGAAGGATGATTTGGCCTTCTTCATATTTCTGCGGACCTCGTCAATGGTCCCGCTTTCATTTCTAAAACGATCGGCCATCATGGCTTTGTCCAAATGTGCGTGGATATTGACGAAACCAGGAAACACAAGTCGCCCGTCGAGCCGCAGGGTTCTCCTGGCAGGACCGCAGCTGAGTTTCAGCGCCTGGTCCTCTGATTGAGGAATCACCGACACTATGTGTGACCCGTCAATGCGAATATTTTGAAGAGGTCCACCAGTCCAAAGCCGTGCTCCCTCAATCAGCAAGTCGTTCACAATATAGTCGCCTCTTTCTTTCGGTCCCACCCTGCCCTCAGTGACCATGGCTTATCCCAACTGTCACTGCGTCCGGGTCTGCTGCGGTTAATCCAAGCGCCGGCAATCGCTCGCCGCACGGGACGAGGGACGGGATTTCTCATCGCTATCGAGAGAGCAGGGTGGGCCGAAATCTAATCCGAATTACTTGTAGTTGTGCACATCTCGTTCTGACGGCCCACAGCGTCCGTGGTGGGGTAGTCAAAAGATGAAAGCTGCTTCCGGTCCTGCCATAACTGAATGCTGTGTGCACCTCGCACTGACCGTCCACAGCGTCCTTGCGTGGTCGGGCAGTCGTAAAGTCGAAGTGCTGCATCCGGGTCTGTCATAACTAAATGCGTAATCAGCTCCCCGAGGATTCCCAAACAACCTAATATCCCTAACTAGCAACCTCTTGTTATGGCTGCTTAGGACTTCGGTAACTAGGGGATGCGCACTACATTGGCAAAGTATTCCTCGTAGCACACCGGCTGCTTTGCGGTCCATTCATCGATGTTTTCCTTTGTGACGATGACGTCGGCAACGGGAACCTGAACGGCTTCCAGTTCTTTCACGCCATTCTCGAGGTAGTTTCGAAGAACCTCGACGCCCGTAAGGCCGTGCCAGGCCGGGGAGTAGTAGCGCGATGCGGTGATGCCGCCGTTCTTGACCCAGGGGATCATTTCCTCGGTGCAGTCGCTGGTAATCGTGACGATGTCGGTCCGGCCAGTCTTCTTCAGGTACTGGGCAATACCGATGGCCATTTCTGCGGCGTAATCGATGATGACCTTTGCATTGGGGTGTTCCCGCAAGAGACCCTCTACGGCCGCAGCGGACTTGAAGCGGTCGTATCGGCCTTCAGCGGCGCCAACGATCTTCCATTTGCCGCCGCCGAACTTCTCAAATGATTCTTCGAGGGTCTTGGTGTATTCCTCCGAGAAGCCCTGTCCCAGGACGCTGGGTACGAGGAGGACTTCACAGGGATCGGTGTTTTCGGTTACCCACTCGGCGATGTCCGGAACGCGGTCATCCTGGCGAACGGACCCAACAATGTAGGGGTCCAGCGGACCGGGGCCGAAACGGAGCAGGCTAACGACGGGAATTCCAGCTTTTGCGGCGAGTTCGGCGCCACGAGCTGCAGACTCCAGCTGATGCGGCATGATGACGATTCCATCGACGCCCATTTCGATCAGCTCTTCGAAGTTCGCCAGTTCGCGGCCGCTGTCGAACCCGGACTGCCGGCCGACGTAGGAGTACCCGGTCCCTTCGAGTCCTTTCTGCACACCACTCGACAAGTATCGAGTATAGATATTGAACCCATTGGTCATTGAGGCAATGGTTTTTCCTGCACCAACAAGAGTGGACTTGTCACTCATACTGATCTCCTTGATTGTTATTTCTCAGTCGTAGCGGACCACCCGTAGCGACCTTACTGGCATGTGCTAGAGACAAGCAGGCTGAATGTAGAGTACAAACTCGTTATAACCTAGCCCCCTGCCGGACACTGACTGGTGTCGCAGGAAAAGCCTGCTTAGATAATATCTATTAGCATTTTTGGAATCGGACAAACTTGATCCTAAATGCTTTTGATTCCACATACTTCCCTTTTATCTTCAGCACATATCCGCATCGTGCGAAGCTGCGGGATAACTGAACTGGATGCCGCAAGCTCCAATTAGATTCCTCCACCGGATGCGTTGCGATAAGTTCTAGCAACGAAATCTTGGGTTCCACAACCCCCAGTTGCATTTTCTGCACAAGCCCTAAGTTGCATTTTTTACAACACCCTCACGGTTGCATTTTTTGCATCCTCACCTCCCGCTCCTATCCGAGGTCGGTTATTGTGTGAGACATATCACCGACAAGTGATACAGCTGTTGATCGCGGCGGGAGAGCCCTGCAAGTAGATACAAGCAGGCGCCGTAGGAGCAAATCCTCCCCAGGAATCTCTCAGGCCCCCGTACCGCCGCGGTGAGGCAACTCTGGAAAGCAGCCCGGAACCTCAGGGCTCACCCACGGTGCAAGCAAAGCCATGCGAAAGCATGGCTGCGCGGAAACTCTCAGGTCCAATACAGAGCGGGGAGGAACCCGAATCAATGTGGCGTACCCTGCGCCGCCTGAGTTATGGAGTTCCTTGTGACTGTTACCCCAGCCTCCACGTCCTTCGTTGACCGGCACATCGGTGCCCGTCGCCAGTCTGACGTCGACGCCATGCTGAAGGCTGTCGGCTACGACACCGTCGACGCCCTGGTGCACACCGCCGTTCCGAAAGACATCCGCCAGGACTCCGATCTCGCTCTCGGCGCGGCCCTGAGCGAAGTGGAAGTCCTCGCCGAGCTGCGCAAGCTGGCCGGCAAGAACAAGACGGCCGTGCAGATGATCGGTCAGGGCTATTACGACACCGTGACCCCGCCGGTGATCCGCCGCAACATCCTCGAGGCCCCGGCCTGGTACACCGCGTACACGCCCTACCAGCCGGAAATCTCCCAGGGCCGGCTCGAGGCGCTGCTGAACTTCCAGACCATGGTCCAGGACCTCGTCGGCCTGCCGATCGCCAACGCCTCGCTGCTGGACGAAGCCACGGCTGTCGCCGAGGCCGTGCTGATGATGCGCCGCGCCAACAAGAACAAGGAAGCGCATGACGGAAAGACCGTCCTCGACGCCGACTGCCTCCCGCAGACCATCGCGATCGTCAAGGGTCGCGCCGAAGCCCTCGGCTTCGAGGTCGAGGTCGCCGACCTCTCCAAGGGCCTGCCCGACGGCGTGATCAACGGCGTCGTCCTGCAGCAGCCGGGCGTCTCCGGCCGCGTGTTCGACCACACCGCCGTGATCGCCGAAGCCAAGGAACGCGGCGCGCTCGTCACCGTCGCGGCGGATCTGCTGTCCCTGACCCTCATCACGCCCCCCGGCGAGCAAGGCGCGGACATCGCCGTCGGCTCCGCCCAGCGCTTCGGCGTGCCGCTGTTCTTCGGCGGCCCGCACGCCGCGTACATGGCCGTCCAGAAGGGCCTCGAGCGCTCCATGCCCGGCCGCCTCGTGGGTGTCTCCAAGGACAACGCCGGCGTCCCGGCCTACCGCCTGGCCCTGCAGACCCGCGAGCAGCACATCCGCCGCGAGAAGGCCACCTCCAACATCTGCACCGCCCAGGCGCTGCTGGCGATCGTGGCTTCCTTCTACGCCGTCTACCACGGCCCCGACGGGCTGAAGGCCATCGCCCAGACCGTCCACGGCCACGCCAAGACCATCGCCGCCTCGCTCAAGGCCGCCGGCCTGGACGTGCAGCACACCTCCTTCTTCGACACCGTGGCCGTTCGAATTCCGGGTAAGGCGACTCAGGTTGTTGCCGCCGCTGCCGCCAAGGGCATCAACCTCCGGCGGGTTGACTCCGACGTTGTAGGGCTTTCCGTTGATGAGCGGACGACCCGCGGAGTCCTTGAGTCCGTGATGGCCGCCTTTGCGATAGTCGCCGCCCACGGAGCCTGCCTTGTTGACGACGAAAGTAGCGCTTTGGATGGCTTCGTCCTGGATGCCGCCGTCGAGCGGACCTCGGACTACCTGCAGCACCCGGTGTTCAACACCCACCGTTCCGAGACCCAGCTTCTGCGTTACATCCGCCGGCTCTCGGACCGCGACCTCGCGCTGGACCGCACCATGATCCCGCTGGGTTCGTGCACCATGAAGCTGAACGCCACGGCCGAGATGGAAGCGATCTCCTGGCCGGAGTTTGCCTCCATCCACCCCTTCGCCCCGGACTCCCAGACCGCGGGCTGGCGCGAACTGATCGAGGACCTCGAGGCCCAGCTGACCGAGATCACCGGCTACGACCAGGTCTCCATCCAGCCCAACGCCGGATCCCAGGGCGAGCTGGCGGGCCTGCTGGCGATCCGCGGCTACCACCGTTCCCGCGGCGACGATCAGCGCAACATCTGCCTGATCCCGGCCTCGGCGCACGGCACCAACGCGGCCTCGGCCGTGCTGGCCGGCATGAAGGTCGTTGTCGTGGCCACTGCCTCCGACGGCACGATCGACCACGCCGACCTCACCGCCAAGATTGAGGCCAACAAGGACGTCCTGTCCGCGATCATGATCACCTACCCGTCCACGCACGGGGTGTACGACGCCGACGTCCGCGAGGTCTGCGACGCGATCCACGCCGCCGGCGGCCAGGTCTACATCGACGGCGCCAACCTCAACGCGCTCGTCGGGCTGGCCCAGCCGGGCATGTTCGGCGGCGACGTCTCGCACCTGAACCTGCACAAGACCTTCTGCATCCCGCACGGCGGCGGCGGCCCCGGCGTCGGCCCGGTCGCGGCCAAGGCACACCTGGCCCCGTTCATGCCGGGCAACGCCGCTGATCCCGCCAACGGCGAAAGCGGAACCCCAATCTCCGCCTCCCGGTACGGCTCCGCCGGCGTGCTGCCGATCTCCTGGGCCTACGTGAAACTCATGGGCGGCCAGGGACTCACCGAGGCCACCAAGTCGGCACTGCTCGCGGCGAACTACATCGCGGCCCGCCTGAATGATTCCTTCCCGGTGCTCTACACCGGCGAAGGCGGTCTCGTGGCCCACGAGTGCATCCTGGACCTGCGCGAACTCACGGCCAAGACCGGTGTGACCGCCGAGGACGTGGCCAAGCGCCTGATCGACTACGGCTTCCATGCCCCCACCCTGGCGTTCCCGGTGGCCGGCACCCTGATGGTGGAGCCCACCGAGTCCGAGGACCTCGGCGAGATCGACCGGTTCATCACGGCCATGATCACCATCCGGGCCGAGATCGACCAGGTGGCCCACGGCGAGTTCACCGTGGAGCACAGCCCGCTGCGCAACGCCCCGCACACCGCCGCCGCCGTGATCAGCACCGACTGGACCCGCGAGTACCCGCGCGAGCAGGCGGTCTTCCCGGTCCACACGCTCAAGCAGGACAAGTACTTCCCGCCGGTCGGCCGGATCGACGGCGCCGCGGGCGACCGCCACCTGATCTGCTCCTGCCCTTCCCTCGAATCCTTCGAAGAAGACACAGCAGTCCACTCCGACGACTCCGCCTCTGACAACTAGGGACAGCCAACGATGACTGAGAATTACACGGCACTTTACGAAGAGCACAAGAAGCTCGGCGCCTCCTTCACGGACTTCGGCGGCTGGCAGATGCCGCTCAAGTACAGCTCCGAACTCGCCGAGCACCACGCCGTCCGCAACTCCGCGGGCTTGTTCGACCTCTCCCACATGGGCGAAGTCTGGGTCACCGGCCCGGACGCCGCAGCCTTCCTCGACTACGCCCTGGTCGGCAAGATCTCCGCCATGGCGATCGGCAAGGCCAAGTACTCGCTGATCTGCAACGAGGACGGCGGCATCATCGACGACCTCATCACCTACCGCCGCGGCGAGCAGAAGTTCCTCGTCGTGCCCAACGCGGGCAACGCCAAGGTGGTCGCAGCTGCAATGGCTGAGCGCGCTGCAGGCTTTGAGGTCACCGTCCAGGACGCCTCCGCCGACACCTCGCTGATCGCCGTCCAGGGCCCCAAGGCGGAGGCCATCCTGCTCCGCCTGGTCCCGGCCGCGCAGCACGAGCTCGTCACCGGCCTGAAGTACTATGCCGCCGTGGAGGTCCCCTTCATGGTCGGCGGCACCAGCCAGGACCTCCTGCTGGCCCGCACCGGCTACACCGGCGAAGACGGCTTCGAGATCTTCGTGGACAACCACGACGCCGCTGCCCTCTGGCAGGCGCTCATCGCCGTCGCCGGGGACGGCGAGCTGACCCCCGCCGGGCTCGCCTCCCGCGACTCCCTGCGGCTCGAAGCCGGCATGCCGCTGTACGGCAACGAACTCTCCCTCGAAGGCAACCCGTTCGCCGCCGGCCTGGGCCCGGTTGTCTCGCTCGCCAAGGAAAGCAACTTTGTGGGCAAGGAGGCGCTGACGGCGATCAAGGCCGTCGGCGTCGGATCGTCCATCGGCCTAAAACTAGTGGGACTCAAGGGCACGGGCCGCCGGGCAGCGCGAGCCCATTACTCCGTCCTCAAGAACGGATCGCTCATCGGCGAGGTGACCTCGGGTCAGCCGAGCCCGACGCTCGGTTACCCGGTCGCCCTGGCCTACGTCGACGTCGAGCACTCAGAACCGGGCACGATCGTCGACGTCGACCTGCGCGGCAAGACCGAGCCCTTCGAAGTGGTCGCGCTGCCGTTCTACAAGCGCCAAAAGTAGGTCCCGTCGGGTCGCCTTTGGCCCGTCGGTCCTGGGACAAACAAGCTTTACGAACTGGAAGAAAAGAAGGAATTGAGATGAGCAAAGTAGTTGCTGAACTGAAATACTCGGCCGAGCACGAGTGGGTTGCCTCTGATGGGGCCGGGCCTGTAGGAATCGGCATTTCCGCCGTCGCGGCGGACGCCCTCGGCGACATCGTGTACGTTGACCTGCCCGAGGTCGGCTCCGCGGTGACCGCGGGCGAGACCTGCGGCGAGGTCGAATCGACCAAGTCCGTCTCGGACCTGTACGCCCCGGTCACGGGCGAGGTCACGGAGGTCAACGCCGCCGTCGTCGAGGACCCCGCGCTGATCAACAGCGATCCGTACGGTGCCGGCTGGCTCTTCAAGGTCGCCGTGACCGAAGCGGGCCCACTGCTGAGCGCCGCCGAGTACGCGGCCGCCAACGGCGGTGAACTGTGATCACGACAGCAGCCATTGAGCAGGTTGTCTCGCCGAGCATGGACGCGGACCTGTCCGTCCTGGACCCGGAGATCGCCGCGAAGATCGACGACGAGCTCACCCGCCAGCGCGGGGGCCTGGAGATGATTGCCTCGGAGAACCACACCGCCAGGGCCGTCATGCAGGCGCAGGGTTCGGTGCTGACGAACAAGTACGCCGAGGGCTACCCGGGCAAGCGCTACTACGGCGGCTGCGAGCACGTTGACGTGATCGAGCAGCTTGCGATCGACCGGGTCAAGGCCCTGTTCGGCGCCGAGTACGCCAACGTCCAGCCGCACTCCGGCGCCCAGGCCAACGCCTCCGTGATGCACGCCCTGATCCGTCCGGGCGACACCATCATGGGCCTGAACCTGGCGCACGGCGGGCACCTGACCCACGGCATGAAGATCAACTTCTCCGGCCGGCTCTACAACGTCATCCCGTACCAGGTCCGCGAGGATGACCACCGGATCGACATGGCCGAGGTCGAGGCCCTGGCCCGGGAGCACAAGCCGCAGCTGATCGTTGCCGGCTGGTCCGCGTACGCCCGCCAGCTCGACTTCGCCGAGTTCCGCCGGATTGCCGACTCCGTGGGCGCCTACCTCATGGTGGACATGGCCCACTTCGCCGGCCTCGTGGCGGCCGGGCTGCACCCGAGCCCGGTCCCGCACGCCCATGTCACGACGTCCACCACGCACAAGACCCTTGCCGGTCCGCGCGGCGGCATCATCCTCACCAACGACGCCGACATCGCGAAGAAGATCAACTCCGCGGTGTTCCCCGGACAGCAGGGCGGCCCGTTGGAGCACGTGATCGCCGGCAAGGCCGTGGCCTTCAAGATCGCCGCGTCCCCGGAGTTCAAGGAGCGCCAGGAACGTGTCCTGGCCGGTGCACGGATCCTCGCCGACCGTCTGGTCCAGCCGGACGTCACCGCCAAGGGGATCAACGTGATCTCCGGCGGCACCGACGTGCACCTGGTCCTCGTGGACCTGCGCAGCTGCGAGCTCAACGGGCAGGAAGCCGAGGACCGCCTCGCGGCCATCGACATCACCGTCAACCGCAACGCCGTCCCGTTCGACCCGCGCCCGCCGATGGTCACCTCCGGCCTGCGGATCGGCACCCCGGCGCTGGCCACCCGCGGCTTCGGCGAAGCGGCCTTCACCGAGGTCGCCGACATCATCGCCGAGGCCCTGACCGCCGACGCCGGTGCGGACCTGTCCGGTCTGCGTACCCGGGTGGAGGCCCTCGCCGCCGCCCACCCGCTCTACCCCTCCGTAACCGAACTCGCATAGCGAGACGTTGTGACCCACGACGCCGGGCTGCCGCCACAAGCCGCCGCCCGGCGTCGAACACCTACAGTGCTGCCTCACGATCGTCCGGCAGACCATCTGCCGAACCACCACAAACAATACCTAGTTAGGAACCGACAATGGCTGTTGGAGTCTTTGACCTCTTTTCCATCGGCATAGGGCCATCCAGCTCCCACACGGTGGGCCCCATGCGGGCCGCCGCCGTGTTTGCCGAAGAGCTCAAAACGTCCGGAGTCCTTGACCGCGTGGCGTCGTTGCGGGTGGACCTCTATGGTTCGCTTGCCGCGACCGGCCACGGCCACGGCACGATGACCGCCATCCTGCTCGGGCTCGAAGGCTTCCATCCCGAGCAGATCCTGCCCGAGGAGGTCGAGGGCCGGCTCGCCACGATCGAGGAGACCGGCACCCTGCAACTGGCCGGAGCTGTTCCCCTGCCGTACGGGGTGAAGGACATGGTCCTGCGGCCGCTCACCATCCTGCCCCGGCACACCAACGGGATGACGTTCACCGTCTCGGACGCCGACGGCGAGGTCCTGCACAGCGCCACGTTCTTCTCCGTGGGCGGCGGCTTCATCGTCCGCGAGGGCGAGGAAGAGGCGGCCCTGAAGGAACTCGACGAATCGAAGAAAGAGCTTCCCCTGCCGTTCCGCACGGCCGCTGAACTGCTGGGGCACTGCCGATCCATTGGCTTGTCCATCGGCGGGATCATGTTCGTCAACGAGCGCGCCTCACGCACCGGGGAGGAGATCCGCGAAGGGCTCCTGCACATTTACTCGGTGATGGAAGGCTGCGTCGAGGTCAGCCTCAAGCGCACCGGGCTGCTGCCCGGCGGCCTCAAGGTCCGGCGCCGTGCCCCGGACTGGCACGAGCGCCTCATGAAGGAGGACAAGGACCGGAACCCGAAGTACTGGCAGGAATGGGTCAACCTGATTGCCCTGGCCGTGAATGAGGAAAACGCCTCGGGCGGCCGTGTGGTCACCGCCCCCACCAACGGCGCCGCGGGCATCATCCCGGCCGTGCTCTACTACGCGCTGCACTTCGCCCCCGGCATGGACAAGGCAACCCAGGCCGACCGCGACGACGTCGTGGTCAAGTTCCTGCTGACCGCGGCCGCCGTCGGGGTGCTGTACAAGGAACAGGCCTCGATCTCCGGCGCAGAGGTCGGCTGTCAGGGCGAGGTGGGCTCGGCGTCGTCGATGGCCGCCGCCGGCCTGGCCGAAGTCATGGGCGGCACGCCCCAGCAGGTGGAGAACGCCGCGGAAATCGCGATGGAGCACAACCTTGGCCTGACCTGCGATCCGATCGGAGGCCTCGTCCAGATCCCCTGCATTGAACGCAACGCGATCGCAGCAGCGAAGGCCATCAACGCCGCCAAGATAGCCCTGTGGGGCGACGGCACACACCGCGTCTCCCTCGACGAAGTCATCGTGACCATGCGCGAGACCGGCAAGGACATGTCCTCCAAATACAAGGAAACCGCGATGGGCGGCCTCGCCGTGAACGTCGTGGAGTGCTGATTGATGTCGAAAGTGGTCAGTCAAGTTGAGGGCGGGACCGAAACCTCCTCGGGCGAGCTGCACCGTCGGCCGCCGAGGTCACTGGAACAACAGTTGCGGAATGAGACATGGTTGGTCACTTTAACTTTTCTCTGCCTTCTCGCAATCATCGTTGGGGCGACGTTTCTATGCAACCCACCCTGACTAACTCAAGCCTCAGGACCGGTTCTTGGACTGGCAGGAGTGTCGCTATCAACACGCAAAGGAGCTCTACTGTGACACTGGCACCAGAAGGCCGGAAGATGCTGCGCATTGAGCAGCGCAATGCGGCCACACCGGTGGAGCGTAAGCCGGAATGGATCAAGGCCAAGGTCCAGATGGGCCCCGAGTTTGTCCAGCTCAAAAACCTCGTCAAGAAGGAAGGCCTCCACACGGTGTGTGAAGAGGCCGGCTGCCCCAACATCTTCGAATGCTGGGAAGACAAGGAAGCGACCTTCCTGATCGGCGGCTCCGAATGCACCCGGCGCTGCGACTTCTGCCAGATCGACACCGGCAAGCCCTCGCCCGTGGATGTCTTCGAGCCCACCAAGGTGGCCCGCTCGGTGCAGTCCATGCAGCTGCGCTACGCCACCGTGACCGGGGTGGCCCGCGATGACCTCGCCGATGAGGGCGTCTGGCTCTACGCCGAGACGGTCCGCAAGATCCACGAGCTGAACCCGGGCACCGGCGTCGAACTGCTGATCCCGGACTTCTCCGGCAAGCCCGAGCACATCGAGGCGATCTGCGACTCCAAGCCCGAGGTCTTCGCCCATAACGTCGAAACCGTGCCGCGGATCTTCAAGCGGATCCGTCCCGCGTTCCGCTACGAGCGGTCCCTGGACGTCATCACCCAGGGCCGGAAGCTCGGCATGGTGACCAAGTCCAACCTGATCCTGGGCATGGGCGAGACCCGCGACGAGATTTCCGAGGCCCTGCGGGACCTGCACGAGGCCGGCTGCGACCTCATCACGATCACCCAGTACCTGCGCCCGTCCGAACGGCACCTGCCGGTGGACCGCTGGGTCAAGCCGCAGGAATTCGTCGACCTGCAGAACGAGGCGGACGAGATCGGCTTCCTGGGCGTCATGTCCGGGCCCCTGGTGCGGTCCTCCTACCGCGCCGGCCGGCTCTGGGCCACCGCGATGCGCAAAAAGGGCCGGGAAATCCCGGCCCAGCTCGCCCACATCGAAAGCTCCGGCAGCACCCGCCAGGAAGCCAGCTCCATCCTCGCCGCGCACGCCGGCGTCTGACACCTGCAGAGGACCAAAAGATGCTTCCCACCAGAATCGAGATCGTCCCCACCGATGACATCGTCACTCGAGTCCACAACGCCGTGCCCTTAGACACGACGCTCACAATTACCTGCCTGCCTCACCACGGAGTCCGGCGGACCATGCAGACGGCCATTCAACTTCGTCTGCTCGGATACAGCGTGGTTCCCCACCTTGCGGCGCGCAGTCTACAAGACCGTTCCGAGCTCGCCAGCATCATCAGAGACTGCGAAGTCGCCGGTATTAACGAGGTCTTCGCGGTCGGAGGCGACGCGCCGGAAGCAGCAGGTCCATACGGTTCCAGCCTTCATCTCGTGGAAGACATCGCAGAGTTTTCGGGCGGCCGGATTGGAGTTGGCATTGCAGGCTACCCTGAGGGTCACCCGGGCCTGAGCGCACTTCACCTCGTGGACTCCCTCGTGGCCAAACATCATCTGGCCACGCATCTTGTCACGCAGATGTGCTTCTCCGCTCCGAAGATCCTGGACTACGCGGCGCTGCTGCGCCGGGAAGGGGTGGAGCTGCCCGTCTGGGCAGGCGTGGCCGGCATTCTTCCGAAGGGCAAACTGGTCTCGCTCGCAACCAAGATCGGTGTCGGTACCTCCCTCAAATTCCTCAGCCGCCAGGGTCCCCTTGGCCGCCGCCTGCTAAGCGGCGGTCGGTACTCGCCCCGAGACCTCATCGCAGAGTTGAGCGAACCCCCCGTAGCTGTCGAGGGCATCCACCTCTACAGCTTCAACGATCTCGCCACCCTCGCCAGTAGCGCGGCAAGCAAGATCGCGGGAACTTTCTCTCAAGGAGCTTTGCATGAGCACAACTAAGCCAGTGACGCGCGGCCTGTCGGGCAGCAGCCGCGTCAAGCGCGGCATGGCGGAGATGCTCAAGGGCGGCGTCATCATGGACGTCGTCAACGCCGAGCAGGCCCGCATCGCCGAAGACGCCGGTGCCGTGGCCGTGATGGCGCTGGAACGTGTTCCGGCCGATATCCGTGCCCAGGGCGGCGTGTCCCGGATGTCCGATCCGGACATGATCGAGGCGATCATCGCGGCCGTGTCCGTGCCGGTCATGGCCAAGGCCCGGATCGGGCACTTCGTCGAGGCGCAGGTCCTGCAGTCTTTGGGCGTGGACTACATCGACGAGTCCGAGGTCCTGACCCCGGCCGACTACACCAACCACATCGACAAGTGGAAGTTCACGGTTCCGTTCGTCTGCGGTGCGACCAACCTGGGTGAGGCGCTGCGCCGTATCAATGAGGGTGCGGCGATGATCCGGTCCAAGGGTGAGGCCGGCACCGGGGACGTCTCCAACGCCACGACGCACATGCGCCAGATCCGCGCCGAGATCCTCAAGCTCGCCTCCCTGCCCGAGGACGAGCTCTACGTTGCGGCCAAGGAACTGCAGGCCCCGTACGAACTGGTCAAGGAGGTTGCCGCGACCGGCAAGCTCCCGGTGGTCCTGTTCACCGCCGGCGGCATCGCCACCCCGGCCGACGCCGCAATGATGATGCAGCTCGGCGCCGACGGCGTGTTCGTCGGCTCCGGCATCTTCAAGTCCGGCAACCCGGCCCAGCGTGCCGCCGCCGTCGTGAAGGCCACCACCTTCTACGACGACCCGGACGAGATCGCCAAGGCCTCCCGCGGCCTGGGCGAGGCCATGGTCGGCATCAACGTCGACGAGATCCCGCAGCCCCACCGCCTCGCAGAGCGCGGCTGGTAACCGAGTGGACGAGCAACAGCGCCTGAAAGGCGTAAAAGGGTGGCGCGGATGCGGCTGGTACTTCAGTGGATGGATGCTCCGTACCACGGGAGCAAATTGGCGTCCTTTCGCCTGCCCGAACAGGTCAACCGGGAAGGACAGAGCGCCTCCTCAAGCGGTAAAGAACAGCGCCCGAAGAGCTGGAAGTGGAATCTTCCTGCTATCGACGGCGATGCCACGCCCGTTCGTATCCATCGTCTTGAACCTCCCGCATGATTCAGAGGAGAGGCCAAAGGCGCCGCCCCCTTTGCACGAAAGTCCGTAGATGACCACCGAACAAGTTAGTCCAACAGCAATCCGCATCACCGCCCTCGACGCCGAAAGCGTCCAAGAATCAATCAATGAAGCCGTCGGACTGCTCATCCTTGCCGCCCTAGAGCGACCATCCTCCGGCATACTTCTCACCAGACATGACCATTCGACTTACACAGCCGAGTTAAGTAGCGACGTTCCCTACGGGCAAACTCTGGAAGTCAGATCCGATGGCGTTCACCTACCCGAATCACCACTTCTACGCGCGGCAGTGTGATGCACACCACGTCGATGCTGGGCTATTCTGGAAGTCAATTTTGCGAACGCGCGCCCAATTTTCCCCGTTCCGGCGCGACGACGCCTGCGCTCCGTCGCGTTGACCGGCTTCGCGGGCATTTGCTAAGCCCGCAGCAACCTCAGGTTCACCCGACCGTGTCTTGTCCACTCATCGGGCCCTGCGGGACCTCCACACGACCGTTCTCTGGACCAAAATCCACAGAAGGATCTCCCATCATCTTGTTAGCCAGACAATGTTGAGCAGACGAAGACGTCTGTCATGAATCAGAGAGTTCACCATGAACCAGAAAAGTCCCTCCAAGGCTGGTACCAAGCGGCCAAGTAACCGGCCTGAAGACGAACGGGTCTCCATCGGGAGCAGCTTCGCTTACGGCTTCCAGCACGTCCTGAGCATGTATGGCGGCATTATCGCCGTTCCCCTTATCGTCGGTCAGGCTGCCGGTCTAGCGCCTAACGACATCGGCATCCTGATCGCCGCCGCTCTCTTTGTGGGGGGCCTGGCAACGCTCCTGCAGACTATCGGCCTCCCGTTCTTTGGTTGCCAATTACCATTGGTGCAGGGAGTGTCGTTCTCCAGCGTCGCGACTATGGTCGCCATCGTGACTGGCGGCGGCGGGCTTCCGGCCGTGTTCGGTGCGGTCATCGCGTCCGCAGCCATCGGTCTCCTGATCGCGCCCGTCTTTTCGAGGATCGTCCGATTCTTCCCACCCGTGGTGACCGGCACCGTTATCACCACTATCGGCCTGACGCTCATGCCGGTGGCGGCGAACTGGGCCATGGGCGGGAACAAAAAGGCCGAGGACTACGGCAGCATGGCTAACCTCGGTCTGGCCGCCTTGACATTTGCCCTGGTCCTCGTGCTGAGTAAGGTAGGCAGGGCAACGATTTCCCGCCTGTCCATCCTCCTCGCCATGGTGATCGGAACCCTAGTCTCCGTTGTCGTCGGCATGGCGGACTTCTCGAAGGTGGGCGACGGCCCAGTCGTCGCGTTTCCCACGCCCTTCCACCTTGGCATCCCCACGTTTGAGATCGCAGCCATCATCTCCATGGTGATCGTGATGGTCGTTATCCTGACCGAAACCATGGCCGACATCCTGGCCGTCGGCGAAATCATCGGCACCAAAACAGATTCCAAGCGCATCGCAGCTGGGTTGCGCGCGGATATGGTTTCCAGCCTGGTGGCACCAATTTTCGGTTCGTTCCCCCAGAGCGCCTTCGCCCAAAATGTCGGACTCGTCGCCGTCACCAAGATGAAAAGCCGTTACGTGGTGGCAGCCGGCGGTCTCATCCTGGTTCTCCTGGGCCTGCTTCCGATACTTGGCCGAGTCGTTGCAGCCGTCCCCACCGCCGTGCTAGGCGGTGCTGGCATAGTTCTCTTCGGCACCGTCGCCGCCAGCGGAATCCGGACACTAGCTAAAGTGGAGTACCGGAACAACATGAACCTGATCATCGTGGCCGCCTCCATCGGCTTCGGCATGATCCCGATCGTCGCACCCACGTTCTACGATAAGACCCCGCCCTGGTTTGCCACCATCTTCCACTCGGGCATCAGCTCTGCCGCCATCATGGCCATCTGCCTAAACCTGCTCTTCAACCACTTCAAAGCGGGCAACTCGGAGAACCAGTCGATCACCGTGGCGGGTACCGGGCGACGGGTGGTGACCGAAGACGACCTCAAGTGCCTGGCCGACGGCGACCGGTTCGAAGGCGGCAAGCTGATCGACGCTGAGGGCACGGAAGTCCCCGTCCAGTTTGCCCAGAAGTCCCCGGAACACTAGGCGCCGGGGCGCTCCCAGACACTTGTGGCCCCCGATTCCTCAGAAGAGGGGGCCACACGTCGTTCGTGCAGGGTCAATTGCGGCCGAGTTCGGTCGCCTGCTTTGCCTCACCCGACCTCCTTAGACCGAATTGGTTTCGGACGGTTTAGGCCCTCTTCTTACCGTGGCCTCGGCTGATGAGGGAGCTAATTTAGCGTAGTAGATCTGCTCGGATTCAACCGGGACCTCAACTCGTTCACGCAAACCTACGGCGGTCAGCAGACGGACGCCGCCCTGCTGGCCTTGCCGCAGGTTGGCTTCCTGGCCTATGACGATGAGCGCATGCTCGGCACCGTCGCTCAGCTGGAAAGAGAGCTGCTCACCGCGGAGGGACTGCTGCTGCGCTACCGCACTGAGACGGGAGTTGACGGATTGGAACCGGGTGAGCATCCATTCCTCGCGTGTTCATTTTGGCTGGTGGAACAGTACGCCCGCTCGGGCCGCCGGACCGACGCCGGGAACCTGATGGACATGCTGGTGGGACTCTCCAACGACCTCGGCCTGCTCAGCGAAGAATACTCAATGAAGGACAATCGGATGGCGGGAAACTTTCCCCAAGCCTTCTCCCACCTGACCCTGGTGCGGGCGGCGGATGCCATGCACGGTGTGGACCGTCTCAGCCTGCAGTTGAAACACTGACCATCCCTTTCGTCGAGCTCAAGAGTTCTGATGGTTTTCCGGTACGACCGAGGCGTCGTGACGTTCGCGGCCTGGGTGTCCTGCTGTTCGCGCTGGCGCAGGGATACCTATCGGATCTGGACCAGGGTCTCGGCTGCCCGGGAGGCAGGCATCGGGGACTGCCTGAGACTTCGGTCCGCGACCTTCGTCAGGGCCGTGTGGTTCGCTCAAGGTCGGGACTCCCTTGCTAGGGCTCAGAATGTTTCGCCGGGCGCATAGTCGTTCAAACTTGAGCGCCGCGGGATGCGAAACTGCGCGATAAGGCTAATGAGTGGGAGGAGGACTGTCGCGTTTCCGTATCCGACCATCGTGGGTACGAGGCGGAAGGGAGCGGCGAACTGGCCCGCGATGATGACCGGCAGGCCGAAGGCGATGTACGCGACGACATGAATGGCGGCGAAGATTCCTGCCCTCTGCTGGGGGACGGCCAGAGGGCATGATCAGCCGCAGCGATGCGGGGGTCAGATGGCGGCCATCCGGACGGCACTGGACGGCGCCGGGCACACGTCACTCCGCGTCATCGCCTACAGTGCCAAGTAGGCCTCGGCGTACCTCGGCGTACTGCGGCCCATTCCGCGAAGCTGTCGACTCCCAGCTCAAGCGCGATCGTCGTACCTACCAAATGGACGCCGGAAACCGCCGCGAGGCACTTCACGAGCTAAAGTTGGACCTGGCCGAGGGAGCGGACATAGTCATGGCCAGACCCGCTACGAGCTGCCTGGACATTGTGGCCGACGAGGCAGCCATGAGCCCTGTGCCCGTTGCCGCGTACCAGGCCTCGGGTGAGTGTGCGGTGATCGAAGCTGCAGCAGCGAGTGGATGGTAGATCGGCGACCAGCCGTCACCGAATTAGTTCTGAGCAGTCGGCGTGCCGGCGCCAGCAGAGTGCTTACTTACTGGGCAGCTGAGGTTGCCGGCTGGCTGAAGGAAACCCGTGACCGAGCCCCGTATTCATTCAGCAGAAATTCCCATCTAGAGTCGCTGACTCGTACGCACCGCCCTTGTGTCGTCCCTGTCAACTGCGGCGAGCAGCGCCACGACCTTATTGATGGCGTACAGTCATCGCTGGGAACTTCGGCGCGGATTGCAGGATCTTCCGGTCACTAGAACGCCGAGTGCTCTCAGTGCCCCCTCGTAGCACGACCCAGCCTTGGCGCCCCGAGAGATGATGGTCGACGACAAAACGGGAACACGCCTGAATTGGTCTGGGAAAACACCGAAGAAATGGACCTTAACCCCAAGCCGCATCATCCGTAATGTGGAAGCCATGACGATAACTACGGCACCCGAAAACGAAGTACTCCTGACAGAACACACACCGCGCCTCGACTGGATGACGGCCGCCCCCGAAGTCTTCAAAGCCATGCTCCGCCTCGACACAGCCGCCAAGAACGGCATCGATCCCGCCCTACTCAACCTGATCAAAATCCGCGCGTCACAGATCAACCAATGCGCCTTCTGCCTCGACATGCACAGCAAAGACGCCATTGCGACCGGAGAAACCGCAGAACGGATCATCCAACTCAACGCCTGGACCGAGTCCAAACACTTCTACACCGCACGAGAAATCGCGGCAATTGAACTGACCGAAGCGGTCACAGTACTCACGGACGGCTTCGTCCAAGACGAGGTATACCAGCAGGCCGCCGCCTTGTTCACCGAGACCGAACTCGCCCACCTGATCGCGGCGATCGTGGCCATCAACGCATTCAACCGCTTCGGCGTTTCAACCCGCATGGTCCCCGGCCACTACACACCAGGCTCTCACTAAGTCCAATACCGCTGATCGGGCCGCAACCGGTCACCCCAAACGGCCCGATCGGCGCCCGCAGCGTCGTTCAAGCCGACGTCACACACCGCTTCAGGACTCTATCCCAACCTGCTTGGCTTGGGCCCGGGAGCGAGAGGATATTTCATCTGCCTAGTCAGTTGCCTCAGGCATCACCCTGGCTCTTCGTCGTGGACATCGACGGCACCGCACAGCACCCAGACGGGTCCATAAGCGGCGTCGTCATCTAACAGGTGCGCCGCCTCGACACTGCCGGACACCAGGCGATGCTCGATACCGGCCACCCCTTTGCAGCCACCATGCCGGTGCTCGAGTGCCTCGGCATCACTCCTCGGTTCCTGGCCTGTTCCAATGGAGCTATTACCCTGCAGCGTGACCCCGGTGCTCCAAGCGGCTGCCCGCGTGAACGGGTGGAATCTTTCGACCCGACCGACATGCTCCGGTCAATCCGCACGGACTTTGAGAGCGCCCGCTTCGCTGTCGAAGATAATCACGGGCAGTACCGGCACACCGAACCGTTCCCCGATGCGCCATTGGCTGGACCGCCTGGCTGGACATCGGAGCTGAGGGCGTTGATTAGTCCACAGCGGCTGAACGAGCGCGATACGAACTGGGCATCCCTCGGGAACGGGTGATGGCTGTGGCGGACGGACGCAATGACATCGAGCTGCTCAGATGGGTTTCGGAACGCGGCCCGGGGGGTGGCGATGGGCTACTCCCCAATCGAAGTGCTGGTTGCTGGCGAAGTCACAGGAACAGTACAGGAAGACTGTCTCGCGCAGGTCCTGACCACACTGTAGTCCCGAAGTCGGGGCCACCATATTTCAAGGAGAATCACCATGACTGAGACCCAAACAATTGCCGGCTACAAGGCTGGCACCTGGACCGTTGACCGCTCGCACTCAGAGGTCTCCTTCAGTGTTCGCCACCTTATGATCAGCAAGGTAAATGGCAAGTTCGAACAGTTCTCCGCCACCTTCGTCACTGGCCAAAGCATCCAGGACTCGTCCGTCGAAGCCACCGCTGAAGTCGCGTCCATCAACACGAACGAACCGAACCGAGACGCCCATCTGCGCGCCGGCGACTTTTTCGAGGCAGACACTCATCCCCAGATTCACTTCAAGAGTACGTCCGTTCGCGTCGCCGGAGGCGCCCTGTTTGTAGACGGCGAGCTCACGATTAAGGGCGTAACCCGGACCACTACATTCGACCTGGAAATTGGCGGTTTCGGCAGCGACCCGTACGGCAATTACAGAGCTGGCATAGTCGCGACGACGACTATCGACCGCACTGACTTTGGACTGGCCTATAACGCCGCGCTTGAGACAGGCGGCGTTCTGATCGGAGAGAAAGTCACAATCACCATTGATCTGCAGGCGGTATACACGGGCTGAGAAAACAGCCGCCAGGGAGTGCCAAAGACCGTGAGCATTTGTTGAAGCGCTCGATCCTGAACAAGTAGGAGCAGGGGTCTCGTGGGTATTCGTCCTATACCCACGAGACCCCTGCTCCTGCGCATCTGGTCGGCATCACGAAACAGGCCCCAGCGGTCAGTCGTTCCGACATGCACGGCCTACGACTTCAAGGACGGCGCCGTGGCTCGATTTGTCGATCATCGGCACGTCGCGTGATTTCGCCGCCGCTCCTGAGCACCCGCGCCATACAGGGGTTAGTCCCCCGTCGCTTTCCGGAGCGTCCCGCTGCGCTGCAACGATGAATCCTTCGCCGGGGAGTGCCTGTTGAGCGGCTGGGGGGGCAGTTTGTCATTGCCGTATGCGGCTACCGCCATGGGCGAGCTGGAGCAAGGCTATATCTGATGCTGCCATCATTTGGTGCCACGGAGGAGGCCAATGTTTTCGTTGTGATGCTCACGGCGGAGGGTATCGCCGAACATAACGTCTTCGGCAATGTCGGTCCGGTGATGATGCTCGTCTGTCGTATCGGCTAGCGTGTCAGCGTCGCTGTCGCGCCGTGGTGGGAGAAAGTGGTCATCGCCTCGCGTTGTCTCTGGGGGGTGGAGCTTGTCCGGGCAGATTATTGAGGTGTCTGCCTCGGTCGTCGCCGGTTTCTTCTTGGTGCTGTTGGTGAGCCTGTCGGCTAGCGTGGCGCGGAGGGCTTCCACGGATTGTTGCCTTGGAGCACGAGTGTTAGATTCCTTGAAGTTTCCCTGTCCTCCCCGCGGCAGACACCAGATAGCCCGGTCGAGGTGTCAGGAGAAACAGTCATGGATATCGTGCACGAACGGGCCGCGGGAATGGATATTTCCAAGCGCGACGCGAAGGTCTGTCTCCGGTTGCCCGGGCAGCGGGCCGGAACCTATACCTCCACGGTGACCACCTGGGGTGCGACCACCGGGCAGATTCTGCAGCTGCGGGACGTCCTGGAATGCGAGCACGTCACCACGGTCGTGATGGAAGCGACCCGTGATTACTGGAAACCCTTCTTCTATCTCCTCGAAGAGGCGCTGCCGGTGATGCTGGTCAATGCCAAGGCCGCACGGAACATCCCGGGCCGCAAAACCGATGTCTCCGACGCGGGCTGGCTGGCCCAGCTAGGCGCACACGGCCTGCTTCGCGGTTCCTTTGTCCCGCCGGAGCCGATCCGTGAACTGCGGGACCTGACCCGGGCCCGGTCGATCGCCACCCGTGACCGGACCCGGGAGATCCAGCGCCTGGAGAAGTTCCTGGAAGGCTCCGGGATCAAGCTCTCCTCCGTGGTCTCGGACCTGACCGGGGTCTCGTCCCGGGCCATGCTCGAAGCCCTCGTCAACGGCGAACGCAACACGGAAGTCCTCGCCGGCCTGGCCAGGGAACCCTGCGCTCCCAAATCCCCGAACTCGTCGACGCGCTCACCGGCCGGTTCAAGGAACACCACGCGTTCATGGCCCGGCTGCACCTGGACCAGATCGACGCCCAGACCCGCATCATCGACGCGCTCACCGCGCGGATCGAGGAGGCGAGGGAACCCTTTCGTGCCGCCAGGGAATTCCTGGCCACCATCCCCGGAGTCTCCCTCAAAATCGCCGAAGTGATCATCGCCGAAACCGGTGCCGATATGGCCCGTTTCGAAACCCCCGGACGGCTCGCGTCCTGGACCGGAGTCTGTCCAGGCTCCAACGAATCCGCCGGCCGGATCAAATCCGCGCACATCCTGCCCGGCAACAAATACCTCAAAGCCGCCCTGGGCACCGCGGCCTGGCACCTGCTCGCCGACGGCGAATGCTACGCCGACCCCGGCGCCGACCACTTCACCCGGCTGGACCCCATCAAAGCCAAAAACAGCGCCATCAGCAAGCTCAAAAGCCTCGGATTCGACGTCACCATCACCCCGGCCACCGCAGCCTAACTACCCTTACTTTCGTATTAGATGAAGGTGGGGTCGAAGCCGGAGTGCTCGAAAAGGTGGGTGTCGTAGTGCCGGTGCAGGGAATGATGTCCAGGCCGGGCGGATGGCCGGGTTCGTCGATGTAGTTCCCGGAAGCGGCGGTGCAGGCTGGATTTGGGGATCGGGAGCCCGGTGGCGGTGGCAAAGATTTCCGACGCGGCCGGGACAGCGACGCCGGCAGTCCGGATCTAGGTGTCCAGGACATCCGGGGAGTCGACGATCCTCAGCACGGAGTGCCTCTCGGGCGGTGTGCCACGCCGTACCTGACCTGCGAGACACCGAACGCGCCGAATTGGGGTGCCCGGCGGTTCCGGGAAAAGTCGATGGTCTGCAGATGCTTGACCTCTACCAGTGCGTCCGGGAACTGATGTCATGGACCTCGCCATTCCATCCCGACTCGACAAGGGCCATGAAGTCCTTCAATGACAAGGTGCAGTAGTAATCGACGTAACGTAGGACGTTGCTGCCGCTAGAACCAGTAGCGTCAGGCGTATTCATCTGAGGCTCCGGCTGGCTTCGTTGTCCAACCCCTCCATGCGTCGCGTGAATAGTCCACGTCCGCGGGATGGCTCCTGGTGCCCTTCAATGTGCTCGTCTCCTCTGGTCTGACGGCGGCTCCGCTGTCTTGAGAGCCACAATAGTACTCAATTCCGTTACAGTCAATGACTGTAACGGAATTAGTTCTTGAGCCTTATCTGGGTCGCATGCCGGCAGCGAGGGAGGAACCACTTCGGACCAAACCGTCCGTGCTTGCTGCCCCCGGTCCACCCTGCCCTTAGCGCGTGCTCGACCGGGCACACGGTGGTGCTTCATGCGTCCACGTGGCGGCATAGAAGGCTGCAGGCTGCGGACACTTCAAAGCCCAACTGAGGAAAGCGCACATCCGCGTGCACCAACACCGAGCCCCGACGCTGACGCGGCCTGCCCCGAGTGGGCGGCGTCCAGTGCTAAGTCAGTTTCTGGGCTCGATAGAAGCGGAAATACCGAATGCCACCGCCGCGGGCACCAATCGCGATGTTCCGCATTCCTTGGCCCGTCTCCGGGGGAAACCAAAACAGCGGAAAAGGCTGACGCCTAGCCCGTCTTCCATCTCGGCCTGGCCTGACCCGACTGCGAAGGCAGAAGCCACCATCAGCGGGCTGAACCATCCCGGGCTCGGGACCGGCTGCACCTGAGGTGCTGCCTAGGCGTCAGTCACGTAGAAGCCAGGAAGGCGGAAACACCGTCCTCTGGGACCCGATGTCCCAGGTGAGGTCGCTGTCGGTGTCATCGCCCGCGATCAGCGTCCAGCCCGAGTCCGGCTCAAGCGGGCGCAATTGAGCCGCGGCGGGGCTTCCTGCTTGGCACCGCCCTTCAGCTCCGCGGGGCCCATCGAGCGCCCTGATCTCAGCACTGAGATCCCTGGGGTGTCTGCATTGCGGGTCTCCTTTGCCTAGGATTTTTCAAATGTCGTCCATTCGAACGTGAATTATGGCGCCAAGTGGAAGGCCCGAGGGCGGTTCACATTTAAGACCAGTGCCACCCGGATGATTTGTCACCTTCCCGTTCTGGAAGGGCGTCGGAGGACCACTGTTTTTCGGCTTGCCGCAAGGGCACCGATGCGTCGTTCGATGCCCGCCATTCAGGGCGCCGTGCGGCCGCGCCCTGAATCCAAGGGTTCCTGTTTCAGGGAACCGGAAGGTGCCCCACTTACGGATGAAAGGCCGGCGGTGAATTGTGTTGAACGTTCGTCGTCCTCATAGAAGGTGGTGAACTTCTTCACCGCTTCCCGGGACATCGAGAGGCGATTCAGCGGGTGCAGGGGGTCTGCGTATCCCAGGGAGAGCCCGCAGACGATGATCTGGTCGTCGGGGATACGTAAATGTCTACGAAGGACAGGATGGAAGTCGATAAACGAGGCCTGCGTGCAGGTGTCCAGCCCCGAGGCGCGCGCAGCCAGCATCAGTGACTGGAGGAAGAGGCCAGCGTCAACGAGGCCGCCTCCGAGGGAACTTCTGCTGACCGTGAGGAACATACCGACGGGGGCGCCGAAGAAATCGTAATTGCGTCTGTGATGGGCCAGTCTCCCAGCCGTGTCTGCCGCTGTAATCCCAAGCGTTTCGCCGTATAGCCGCTCCCCGAACTCCCGACGCCTGGATTTGAAAGGCTCGGCCCAGTCTTCAGGACGGAGCTGGTAGCTGTATTCGTTTTCCGCCGCGCGGCCTTCGTTGTCATGGGCATGTAGCAGCGCAGCGGTCAGAGCCGACTGCGCTTCACCGATGAGTACGTGAACCTGCCAGGGCTGAGAGTTGGAGTTGCTGGGTGACTTAGCCGCGAGGGCGAGCAGGCGCTCGACCTCTGGCCTGGGAACAGCGGTGGGAAGGAATGCCCTGACACTGCGCCTGGTGTCTAGTGCCTCTTCCACGCTGACAGAGGGGGCACGTTTCGACGGTACGAACCGCTTCACCGCTAGTGGGTTTCTCACGAGGTTTTGCATGACACGTTGGCCTCTTTCTGGAGCGATTATTCCGGAGTGATGTCGTAGGAAATCCGGCCTGCGGGCAGAAAGAACAGCGCGATGACAGCACCGCCCTTTGATTCAGGGTAGTGATGGCTGCCGGGCCCCGGCGCCGTCCAGCCCGCGCCAGACCAACCGTTGGGCCCCATCAGCTTCGCCTCCGGATCCAGGGGGACCACGAGGTTCAATTCACCATAGGGGTGCTGATGATACTGGCCACGGAACGGTTCCACGCTGTTCATGTAGACGGCCGTGATGCTGAAGTAATTCAGGACTTCGCTGGGCTCAGCGATGCGGCTTCGTCGGTAGTTCGGGCCATCGATTTCGATATTGGCGGCCCAGCCCTCCCAAACTCCCTGGGTAATCATTCGTGCAAGATCCTCATACAGTTCCGTTCCGGGACCGTAGTTTTCGTTGAGCCACGTCTCGAGTTCCCCCCCGGCCGTACGGTTCTTGACCTCCATGAGAAAGGGGATGCTTCGATCGATCAGGTTCTGGCTAGCACTCATTGTTGGTCTCCTCAGGCTTGAATCACACCCACTGTGTGATGTCAGTAACGCTAACCGCTGGTTACGTTACAGTCAAGAGCTGTAATGTAACTATGCAGCTTTCCACTTCAAGAGCACAGAAACGGGTTCCCGACTTGGCTCTCGTCTTCAATGCCGTTGTGTTACATTCAACCTATGTAACGTAACTTGCAGAGGGGTGGCAGGAATGACCGATCAGGCAGGCCGAATGGCCGAGCAGAATTCAGAAGGCGGTTCCCATTCCAAGGGAGGTCGTCCTCGTGATCCTGCCCTGGACGAGGCGATCATCAAAGCAACGCGGCGCCGCCTCGTCCTGGACGGATACTCGACAATGACGCTCGGGGATATCGCCGCAGATGCAGGCGTGACAAGACCGACGCTGTACAGACGGTGGCCGGGTAAATTCGAGTTGGTTGTTGAAGCACTCGATTACGGCTTCCGGGCGCAGCGTGACACTTACCCCTCATTAAACTTGGACGAGCTGCCGGCCATTGAGGCCTTGACCGAAGCCGTCCGCCGGCTTGATCCGGCCTACTTCAATCCTGATGCCATGGTCCTCATGGGCAACTTCATGGGAGAGACCATCCGAACCCCCGAGCTGCTTGCCATTGTGTGCCAACATGCGGTCGAGCCCCGCGTCAACCTGCTCGAGAGGGTTCTCGTAAATCTCCAGGACCGTGGCGAGGTGAGGCCTGAAATTGACACCCGCACTATCGCCACCATGTGTTTCGGCAGCTACTTTGCCGCGTTCCTGCGTACAGACGCTGATCGTGCCGGCCTGGCCGAGAAGGTGGTCGCAGTGCTATGGCCGGGAATCGCTGTGGACCCTCAGGAGGGGATCCCCGCCTAGCAACCGCGCACCGCGCCTATGCTTCGGCGGCGGTGCGCGGCATCATGCCTTTCACAGGTGCAAGTCGGGCCTCAATCAGGCGCCGCGCAGGCGTCAGCGACGCCGGTGGCCCAAGGTGAATACGCTGGCTCCGGCGGCGACAAGGACCACGGCTAAAGCAAGGAATACTTCCCCTGCTCCCATCCCGGCGCCCAGCGCGATGCCCACAAGCAGCGGGCCGGCGATGCCGCCGACGCGCCCGATGCCCAAGGCCCAGCCCACTCCCATGGACCTCATCCTTGGCGGGTAGAGCACAGTCGCCAGCGCAATCACGCTCATCTGGCCTCCCGTCACACAGGCTCCGCTGAGAAAGGCAACCACTAGAAGCAGGACTGGCCCGCCGGCAACCACCATGCCAAGGATCGCCACACAAACGGCCCCGAGCACATATACAGATCCAAGGGTGCGAAACGGACTGATACGGTCCATGCAGGGGCCAATAACCGTGGCTGCGATGATTCCACCGATGGTGGTCAAAATGGTCGCACCAATGACCAACGCCGGGGGTTGGCCCAGCCTCACAAGGATCGTAGGAAGCCAGCTCTGGATCGCATAGAAGGCTGCGAGATTGGCCGCAATAGCGATCCACAACAGCAAGGTACTCGCCCGCCAGTTGCGGCGGAACAGCTCAACGACCAGTGAGCGCGTAGTTTCGATCACAGGCTTGTCGTCATGGACGACAATGCTGGCCCGCGGGGAAAGCTTGGGATCCAAGCGCCGCAGCGTGGCATGAGCGCGGGCCATGCCGCTAGGGTGCCCCAACAGGAAGCTCGGAGACTCAGGAAGATACCGAACAAGCAGGACCAGCAAGAGCAGGGGGACCACTCCGCCAATGACAAACAGGGTGCGCCAGCCCAGGAGGGGGATGACCATGCCGGAGACGAGGCCCGCCGCAACAAACCCAAGGGCATAAAAGCAATAAATAAACATAACGAGGCTGGAACGGCGGCGCTTGGGTGCGAATTCGCTGGTAAGCGACACCAGGCTTGGAATGATCGCCCCCAGACCCGCGCCCGTAAGGAATCTGAGCAAAATGAGTTGAACAGGTTCCCCAGCGATAGCGGTGACAAGGCTAAGGACACCGAAAACGGCGGTACACCAGATAATCATGCGCCGGTGCCCGGCACGGTTGGCCAAAGGTGCGAGCACGAGGTATCCGACCATCAAGCCGACGATGGCAGCCGAAAGTATGGGCCCAAGGACGGCCACTGGAAGGTCCCATTCCCGGGCAATGGCCGGGGCGGCAAAACTTATCGCCTGCGTGTCGAATCCATCCAGAAACATCACGGCGCCGGACAGCATGAGCACAAGGTAATGGAATCTGCCGAGCGGCCGGGCATCGATAATTTCGTCAAGACGAACGGTGGCACCGAGGTTGGACTGGTCAAGTGGTTGGGGCACTCTTGGGGACATCACAAGTTCACTTTCGTTGGAACGCAGAAGGCGGTGGGGACAGCCGTGGCTGGCGGACCGGGGGAACACGTTTGGGGACGACGAGTAGTCACAACGTAGACCGTGGCATACGTTACAGTCAATAGGCGTAACGTAAACGAGTTCGATTACAGACGTTGATGGTAACGTAACCAGCTACTAGTCTCTTTCTTGGCGCTATCAACGCTGAAGACCACCCCTCGACAAGGAAGTAGAAATATCATCATGAGTCTCGATATTGAAACTGGCCAGGCGGTCGAATGCCTGAGTTTAAGAGACAACGGATTCACTTGCCGAGGCATCACGATTGCCGCCCATGGATACAGCAAAGCTCTTCATGGGCGGTCGCATGCAAGGGACGTCAAATTGGTTCAATAGCCTTGGCCTGCGCCCGAGCGCATTCCATGCCTGGCTGGCTGCCGTCACTGAGGTCACTGCAGGTCTGGCCTTCGCCGCCGGGCTCCTCACTGCGTTCGCTTCCGCCGCATTCGTGGCCCTAGTGCTTGTGGCAGCATGGACCGTCCACCGCCATAAGGGATTCTTTATCGTCTCCGGCGGCTGGGAGTACACCCTCGTACTGGGAATCGGGGCAATAGCAACGGCAGTTGCCCGGCGCAGGACGGCTCAGTCTTGACTGGCTGTTCTTCGATAAAAATCTCCTCGAAGGATGGCCCGGCCTGCTGATAGCAGCGCCGGGAGGGACAGTCGCAGACATTGCCCTTCTAGCAATCTTTTACCGGCCGGCAAAGACCCAGGGCGCCTCAAGCCGGTGACGACCTGCCTTGGAACAAATCGGTCACATGCAAGGGGTTTACAGTGCTCCCCAGTGAGGAAGGGCTGTATCCCGCCACCGGAAAGACTTACCTGAGACCCGGATGCGTCCCTCGTGGACACCTTCGGAGACGGACGTTTCCGCCAGAGAACATTAACACTGTCGATGTGTTGAGTGTTCCGGAGCGTCCGTACTGCCGGTTGCTACCGGCGGCCGCGCCGGACCGGACCTGATCCCCCCATAGGGTCCGGTCCGGCGCCGGCATCTAAAGGGAGTGCGTGGTCTGAAACGGACCGCAGCACACGTGTTTTGAGCACTCCCCGGCGCGAACAATCCCATACATAACCTGGCATTTCTTGATTTGCGTATACCCGGCCCGCAACACTCCCCTCTTATGTACCTCAACCGCTACAGCCCTCCGGAACCGACGTCCCGCTGGCTGAAGTGGCTGGATCGTCGCCGTATGGCACATCCCACCCTCCTGCTATTTCGCCGGATAGGATCCAGTGCGGCTCTGCCAAACGGGCGGGTTGGCCTACTTTCGTCATCCCGAAAGCTGAAGTGATCAGTGGCAAATCCGACATCACTTTTCAGCGGTTCCAGTGTTGCCAGCGGACAATAACGGCTGCATCTTCGGACAGCATTGCTGCTATCGGCAGGGCCGAAAATGGTGCCAGGTCGCTGCATAATCTGCTCTACCCGCCGGTGAGTTTCGGTTGCTCCACGATGCAAATTATCGGTTCCGTGGACAAGGACACAGCCGTTCTGCCTATCGGCGTTGTAGACGTCCTGTTCAGGCCGCTATCTGGCTTCAGTACCACAACCACTCAGGCAATGGCAGCCGGCTCTCCTGCAGAGAATCCGGGCACGCCTTCTAGACACGTGTCCGAGCAGCGACGTTCGCTGCGATGGACCGGTTGTGAAGGTCCTTTTCCAAAGCGGCGGCTTCGTGGAAGTCGTTCCTGGCTTCAAGAGTTCAGGCACTCGGGCCCTGTCGGCACAGGACACCTTTGGCTCGTGGTGAGCTTAATTCTGTCCACACTTTCGGCTGGCTTGCCATACTCCAGAGTTTCGAGCCCTTAAAAAGCCACCAGACACTGGACGACGGCTAAGCAACTGCTGGAGATACGTCACCAATACATCCATCGAGGATTTCCCTGCCCAAGAGGGTGGTGTGGAACCGGTTGAGCATGGATTGCAGTTCGGAGGCCGGGGCGTTCGCGCCAAAAGCCTCCGCGTGCGGCTGCAGGCGGATGCTGTCATGGAGTGTCCCGGCCGGGACCGGGTCGAGGCCGATCTGGTCTACCAGAGTGATCACGCGGTCGGTGCCGTTGCCGTCGTCTCCGGCGACGGCCATGCCCTTCCGGCCAGGGGCTCCGGGTCTGCGGGGTCCTTCATCCAGGTCGTGGTAGCCCATGTGATTGAAGGCCTTGACGACGACGGAGTGGGCGAGGAATTCCTGCACCACCGTGCTGGTGGGGAGGTCCGAGTCCGTCAGATCGGGCCGTGGGCCGTCGACTTCCCACCAGTAGTTCATTGCGTCGATGACCAGTTTGCCCGCCAGGGCCTCCCGCGGCAGGGTCCTGTATTTGCCCAGGGGCAGGGCCAGGATGACGATGTCACCTTCCCGGGCTGCCTGAAGCGCTGCTACCGGTTCGGCGCCGGGAGCCATGACCTGCATGATCAGTCGGATGCGTTCCGGGTCCCCGGATCCAGCGATGAGGACACGGTGCCCGGAGGCAACGGCCAGGCGTGCCAGGACAGTGCCAAGTTTGCCGGCTCCAAGAATGCTGATGGTCTCGCTCATACGGCCGCAGATTCGGTCAGCTGGCGCTCGGCGAGCATTTCGCGCACCAGCGGCACGACGGTG
The DNA here is from genome assembly GCF_019977355.1 of Arthrobacter sp. NicSoilB8. NCBI lineage: Bacteria > Bacillati > Actinomycetota > Actinomycetes > Micrococcales > Micrococcaceae > Arthrobacter > Arthrobacter sp. NicSoilB8. Next base: position 160,257 of record NZ_AP024656.1, read on the forward strand.
CTGCCGTAAAGTTCAACTGCTTTCAGCCGGGCGCTGATGGGCTGGGCACCGGCGGTGAAAATGAGGTCGAACCGGCCGACGTTGAGGGAGGAGACGGCGCCGGCGATTCTTCGCGCCACGGAGTCGGGGGATCCAATGTACATCGAACCATGCTGGATTTCTGCTTCGAATTCCTCCCTGCGGACCGGTGGCCAGCCCCGAAGAGCGCCGATGCGGTCCCGGACCACTTTGTAATGCGGCCAGTAAATTTCCTTCGCCTCATCATCGGTGTCGGCAATGAAGCCAGGAGAGTGCATACCCACCGGCCATGCAGTAGTGCCGAACTGTGCCGCGGCCCTCTTGTAGAGGTCGATGTATGGGGCGAAACGTTCCGGCTGCCCGCCGATAATGGCCAGCATGAGCGGGAACCCATACTTTGCCGTGCGGACCACGGACTGGGGCGAACCGCCCACGCCCACCCACGTCCTCAGGCCCCCTTCTGTTTTCGGATAGACATCGGCATCGACCAGGGGAGCACGGACGGTCCCCCTCCAGGTCACCGGCTTCTCTTCCAGCAGGCGGGCGAAGAGCTCGATTTTTTCCTCGAAGAGGACGTCGTAGTCGCTGAGGTCGTAACCGAAGAGAGGGAAGGACTCGGTAAACGATCCCCGCCCGAGGATCACCTCGGCACGGCCGTTCGAAAGCGCATCGACTGTGGCGAACCGCTGAAAAACGCGCACCGGGTCATCAGAACTGAGCACAGTCACGCCGGAGCCCAGACGGATGCGTTCGGTCCGGGTGGCCATGCCGGCCAGAACCGTTTCGGGGGAAGACACAGAAAACTCCGGCCGGTGATGCTCACCCACGGTGAAGACATCAACCCCCAGGTGGTCGGCTATAACCACCTCATCAATGAGTTGCCTGATCGCCCGGGCTTGGCTCACGGGCACGCCGTTGTCATCCATAGGGACGTCTCCGAAGGTATCCAGACCAAAGATGACTTCGCTCATGGGTGGCTCCTTGTAATTGACACATCAACCAACTAGTTGACGTGTCAATTCTTGCCTCGTTATGATTGACATGTCAAGCGAAGGGCAGATGAATGACCAACCAAGCAGAAAAGCTGGCGCGGCGCAGCCCCACCCGGGCGGAACTGGCGGTGTGGCGTGAATACATCGAGACAGCAGAGGCTCTGGGGCGGGCCCTGGCCACTGGGTTGCAATCGACGTCAGGTGTATCGTCCGCGGACTATGCCGTGCTGCTGGCACTCAGCGAGGCTGAGGACCACCGGCTGCGGTCATCAGCGCTGGCAGTGGCCATCGGCTGGGAACGCAGCCGGTTGTCGCATCATCTGGGCCGAATGGAGGCCCGCGGGCTCATCCGCCGGCAACGGTCGGACTCAGACAACCGGGGGGCAGCGGCGGAGCTCACCGACGAGGGGGCCAGAATGTTCCGCAGCGCGTCTGCGTCACACCTGCGGCTTGTCCGCGAGGTTTTTGTCGACGCCCTGACATCCGAGGAGCTAGAGGACGCCGGGAAGGTGGCGGCCAGCCTGCGGGCCCATCTGGAGAAACAGCGCGGGCTGTAACCGATCAGGTGCCGAAAAGGGTCGGGTGGCCCGCTCCGAAGCGAGAAAAGGATGCCCCAAGCCCAAAGTTGATCAGTGCAGTCCGGGCATCCCGGTAGGACGAGGCCCAGGGCAGCGAGGATTTCGAGGAGGCTGATGCGCTTGACGGCACACCCGGAGACGTCTTGGACCCAGCTTTCGCGGGCAGCCGCGAGCTTCACTACGGTTGGGCGATTTTCTTGGTTCCTGCGGCCAGAAAGAGAAGGGTGAGTACGGCGGTGATGACCCAGAGGACTACGTTCATGATGCTCTTCTTTGTGATGCCTTGACGTGATGCAGGGAGAGGCCGTCATGCGGCTTCGCCGACATAGCCGTTGGCGGCGAGTATTTCGCGGACCATAGACACCACTTTGCTCCCGTAGAGTTCGATGGCTTTAAGGCGTGCGCTGATCGACTGGGCTCCGGAGGTGAAGATGAGATCGAAGCGGCCAACGTCCAGCGATCGCACGGCCAGCGCAATCCTCCTCGCGACGGTCTCGAGCCGTTCTGGGTTTCGGCCTCGCGGCGGCCGGGCGGCCGGCCGCGGAGGGTCCGATGCGGTCCCTGTCCACCTTGTGTGGCCAGAAAACCTCTTTGGCTTCGTGGTCAGTGTCGGCAATAAAGCCGGGGGAGTGCATGCCTACCGGTCATGCCGTCGTGTTGAAGTCTGCGGCGGCCCGCTTGTAGAAGTCTATGAAGGGCAGGAACCATTCCGGCTGTCCGCCAATGATGGCGAGCATCAGGAACCAACATGCCGCCACCGGTCATTTCTAAGTTGCCGTTGACAGCTAACGCAATGTTGCCCTCAAAAAGCCCGTTTCAAGCTAACTCAATTGGTCGTCGGTCATCACTGGGGTACCGAATCTGTTCATGGTTTCCTGGCCTACCCATAAATGCTGGTCGCCCGCTACCGCGATAGCGGGTGTGAGGGATGTAAGACAAGTCCTCCCGCCGCCGCACCACAACCCCAACCGGACGCACCGAAAGCTCATCAAGCGCAGTGTTGCCCTGAAACCTCTTATAGCGGGAGAACGGTTCGTAATCGCGTGAGTGGTCCAGACTGAGACTTTGTCTGCTCAGAATGGACCCTCGCGCAGCGGAACACAGCGCTCGACGTAGATCACCTGCGCCTCATGGGACGTGTCATTTCGCCAGTTCCACACCACGTGGGGTTCGAGGATGATGGAATCGCCGACACACAAAGTTCTGCTTTCGTCGCCGACCACGATCACCAGTTCACCCCTCAGGATGAATATCCACAGCTCATCGGGTCTGGTGTAACTACCTCCGCTGCTTCCGCCCGATGGAACGATGAGCAGCGCCGGTTCCAGACCATGACCGGGTTTTGCCAGCTCCTCCCAGCGCACGCCTCCGGCCATCGTGGTGGTCGTCCGTTCATCCGCGCGAGTCAGCCGGTCATGCGTCGTAGACGGCGGCACGAACGCGGAGATCCCGAACCCGAGGGCGTCCGCGATCACCGAGAGCAGCTGCGGAGTTACTGAATCATGCCCCAGCTCCAGACTCGACAAGGCAGAACGCGAAATACCTGCACGGCGTGCAGTTTCGTCGAGAGTAAGTCCTCGGGCTTTCCTGGCGGCCCTGATACGTGCACCGTAAGAGTGGCTGGCGGGTAACGTGGCCTCCCCGTCTAGCGCTTGACCAGAGGCTCCTGCACCGGCGAGTGCGCTCTTGATCGCTGCCGGGTTCCAACCCTGCTTACGCCGTAGCGATGCGATCCAGGACGCCCGGTCCACTTGATCTCGCGAGAACACTCGCTGCCCACCGAGCGTTCGCTCCGGGCTGATCAACCCTTGTTTCTCCCACAATCTGAGCGTCTGCACGCTCACGCCTATGTTTGCAGCCAGCTCTCCCACACGCATCTGATGCTGACCTTCGGGATGCTTAGACATCATGAGGACTTTACCATCCCTCAGAACGCAGACGCCGTTCCACTGCGGCGCTCAGCTGGGTTCTTCTCCGTTCTCTAGTTCTTCAAGCGAAGTATTCAATTGTCAAACCTACTGGAGCAATGTAGTGTTTCACTCAAATTTAGCTACCGGAATCATGTAGCTTACGAAAGGGCGATGATGACCTTCGAGATGATTAGCAACCCCGTTCCCTGGCCCGCTGGATCCCGTGGCGCAGCCTCCGTCAGCTTTGACGTAGATCTCGACAGCATGTTGGAACTTGAACACGGCGAGCACGCGAGACAGCGGATGGCGGGTCGCTCCTGGCTTCGATATGACGAGGTCGCTGTTCCTCGCCTCCTGCGTCTTTACCGCGAGCTGGGGATCAAGCAGACGTTCTTCTTTCCCGGTTGGTGTATCGAGAACTATGCGTACCTTGTCGAAGCTTGTGTCGAAGGAGGACACGAGATCGCTCTACATGGGTATCAACATGAGGTGATCAATCGCCTAGCACCCGGGGAAGAGGAACGTCTTCTAGATCGAACAATCGCAGCGGCAGAAGCGCTGTTGGCCGGCGTGATCCCGACCGGGTGGCGTTCCCCTCTGTACAGCCTCTCCCAGGACACGCCCCGTCTCCTAGTTGAACGGGGATTCACCTATGACGCATCTCTAATGGGAGACGACGTTCCATACATCCTGCGTTCCAGCGCTGGCGATCTTCTAGAACTTCCGTCGGAGTGGGCGAACGATGACTGGTCGCACTATGCAGTCGCACCGGATCTTGACTACGCCACACAGGTGCGTTCACCTTCGGAGGCTGCGGGTGTGTATCGCGCCGAACTTGAATCGGCTCGCCGCCATGGAGCTCTATGGATCGCTGTATGGCATCCGAACGTCTCCGGTCGGATGGCTCGCTTCGAGGTTGTTGCAGACATCCTCACGGAATTAGCTCAGGGGCCGATGTGGCTGGCACCTCTCGGGACGATTGCTGGCTACGTCAACGATCGCATCGCCGACGGAAGCTTCAACCCGCGCGTTGATCTCCTGAGGACCTGAATAACTCGGGTCTAAGAACACTGCAGAATACAACAGAGTCGAAGGAATACACACTATGGACAACCTCGTCATCCCCATCCCCGCGCGTGAAGGCTGGAGCGCTAGCCTCAAATGCGGGGACACTATCCGTCTCATCGATGTTGAAGGCGGACAAGCCGCGGACCTGTGGGCCTATAACCCCGCTGACCATACAGAGTTTCTCAGCGCTCAGCACTCACGGGTTCACATGGGCCAGGCCTATCCCGTCGAGGGATGGACGTTCGTCACCAATCAGCGACGTCCTATTCTGGAATTTACACGAGACGACTCGCCGGGACGCCATGATTGCCTCGCTGCTGCGTGCGACCGCTTCCGGTATCAGATCCTCGGAGCCGACTCCGGGCATGCATCGTGCGAAGACACCCTCATCAGGGAAGCTGCAACGCATGACATTCACGTGTCCCGCGCGCCTCAGCCGTTCAACGTCTTCGCGAACTTTCGCGTTGAACCGGATGGAACCTTCAACCTCGACGAATGCCTTACGAAGGCCGGTGACAGTGCCACCTTCACACTCCTCGCCGACGCCGTGGTCGTGATTTCCGCATGCCCACAGGACATCGTCGGATTCCAACCGGGTGGCCCAACAAGCATGGCCGTCGAGATCTCATCCCGGCGGGCAGGAGACGACGGTGAATAGAGCCCTAGAACGACCAAAGGCGATCACAATCGAGACCCACTCGATCGGATGGATTCCCACGAAGGATAGGCACGGCAAGGCATGGCATCAGGGACCACTCTGGTTCCTCGGCAACCTCGAACTCTTCACAATAGCGATCGGCTTCATCGGGCCGGGGATGGGACTATCGCTTGGATGGTCGATCCTCGCAGGCGTCAGCGGCCTACTCTTCGGCACTGTTTTCATGGCGGCGCATGCCACACAGGGACCGGTCATTGGGCTTCCCCAGATGATCCAGACTCGAGCGCAACTCGGTTACCGAGGGGTTTCCATTACCTTGATCGCCGCGATGCTCGGTCAGATCGGCGCGATCATCGCCGTACTCGTGTTGCTCTCACAAGGTCTCGCAGGAACCTTCGGCTGGGATCCGAAAATTGTCGCTTTTCTAGCTGCGATGACTGGTGCTATCCTCGCGATCTTCGGTCACAATCTAATTCACCGTGTCTTTCAGATCCTCCTCTACATCTCGACACCGTTTTATATCATTCTGACGGTCGCGATCCTCGCAGGAGGAATACCCGCTGCCGACTCCGCAGTGCCTGGAACATTCGTTCTCGCCGCATTCCTTACCCAGTTCGGAGCTGGAGCGGCGTGGACAATCTCTTATGCACCTTTCGTGTCAGACTATTCACGTTATCTGCCCAGCAACACAAAATCTGGCAAACTCATGTTCTGGGTAGCGCTGGGTGCAAGTGGCTCTGCTGTATGGCTCATGGCTGTCGGGTCGTGGCTGGCATCGATGCTGGGCGCCACGGATGCATTCGTTGGGGTGCAGCTCGCGGGCAACACCGTATTCCCTGGTCTGGGCAGCCTCCTGACATTACTTAGTGTTTTTGCGCTGATAGGTGTAATCGCTCTGAACATCTACAGTGGACACCTTTCACTACTCACCGCGATCGACTCAATTCGGTCAATAAAACCGAACCGCAAGACACGGGTGCTCGTCTGTGCCGTATTCGCGGCCGTAGTACTTCTGATCAGCTTGCTCATCACCCCAAGCGCAGTCGCCGTAGTTTCCATCATCCTGACAGTGATCCTGTACCTCCTGGTGCCATGGACTGCATTCAACCTGACGGACTACTTCTTCGTGCGCAAAGGGCATTACAAGATCGCGGACCTATTAACGCCCAACGGGATTTACGGCTCGTGGAACTGGCGAGGTCTGTTTTCCTACGGACTTGGGCTCGCTGTTGAAGTTCCGTTCGTGGTCCTACCAGGACTATTCACTGGATTTTTTGCCGAAAATCTCGGGGGAGCGGACATCGCTTTTATATTCGGATTGCTGGTTTCGAGCCTCGCATATTGGCTCCTGCACCGCGGGAAGGACTACAACATCGGCAGGACGATCACGCCAGAAGATGAAGCCCGAGATTCAACACTGATGTCAATATCAAATGAGGGTAGCGATGCAAACACCCGCTGATAAATTAACGCCTCGAACTGAACGGCTTCAGGACGATCTCACCGAGCTCTCAAACTATAGAGACTCCACGATGGCGGGTTGGACGAGGACAGTGTTCTCAGAGTATGGGACTGCCCCCGGTTTTGTTGACTCCTGACTTGTGAGGATTCAGTCCTTGCAGCAAGGATGTTCACATGCCCAAGCCTTTCCCCGCTGAGTTCCGCCGTGACGTGGTCGCCGTGGCACGCAAGCACGAAGCCCCGATCTCACAGATCGCTAAAGACTTCGGGATTTCCGAAGCGACCCTGCACAACTGGCTCAAGAAAGCCGACGTCGAGGACGGCGTCCGCCCCGGAGTGACGGAGAAGGAAGCGGCAGAACTCAGGGATGCCAGGAAGCGGATCCGGCTGCTGGAGCAGGAGAACGAGATTCTGCGCCGGGCAGCGGCCTTCTTCGCCCGGGAGCTGCCCCCAAAATGAAGTTTCCGCTGGTCCTTGACCTTGCCGCGGACGGAATTCCCGTCGCGGTGGCCTGCCGGGTGCTGGGTTTCTCCAAACAGGCCTTCTACGAATGGAAGAGAAGTCCCGTCTCCGAGCGCGACTGGTCAGATGCCCACCTGATCAACGCGGCGGTGGACGTCCACCGGGACGATCCGGGGTTCGGGTACCGGTTTATCGCCGACGAGCTCGAAGACCAGGGTTTCAGCGCCGGAGAGAACCGGGTCGCACGGCTGTGCAGCAGCCAGCGGATCTGGTCTGTCTTCGCCAAGAAGCGCGGCCTGACCCGCAAGGCCGGCCCGCCCGTGCACGATGACCACGTCCGGCGGGACTTCACAGCAACGGCACCGGATCGGCTGTGGCTCACGGACATCACCGAGCACCGGACCGACGAGGGCAAGCTCTACCTGTGCGCCATCAAAGACGTCTACTCCAACCGGATCGTGGGTTACTCCATCGATTCCCGGATGAAGGCGTCCCTGGCAGTCTCGGCCCTGCACAACGCAATAGCGCTCCGGGAGCCGGAGGGAACCGTGATCCATAGTGACCGCGGCTCCCAATTCCGCTCAAACGCCTTCGTGCGGACGTTGAAGGGCAACCGGCTCACAGGATCGATGGGACGGGTCGGCGCGTGCGCCGATAACGCCGCCATGGAATCCTTCTTCTCGCTCCTGCAGAAGAACGTGCTGGACAGCCAGCGATGGTCCACAAGGGCGGACCTGCGCCTGGCCATCGTGACGTGGATCGAGAAAACGTACCACCGGAAACGCCGCCAGCGGCGCCTCGGACGGCTAACACCGGTCGAGTTTGAGACAATCAATAGCGGCCTCAAAGCCGCCTAGCGACACCAAACCCCGAGAGTCAACGAATTCCGGGGCAGTCCCTATTACCGTGCGTCGCGTGAGTGGGTTGCATCGCGGATGACGGCTGCAGGACTGCAGGTACACCTGGATCAAGCTGGAAACCTCATCGGAGTGAGACACGGACGCACGCCCGCGGCGCCGGCAATTAGGACCGGCTCGCACACGGACACCGTAATTCACGGCGGCCGCTTCGACGGTGCGGTCGGCGTGGTTGGTGGCCTTGAAGTAGCCCGCCTACTTGCCGAAAACGACATCGAGCTCGATCACGACTTCATCGTCGTCGACTTCTTCGGTGAGGAGACAAACGCGTTCGGATTGAGTTGCTTAGGAAGCAGGGCGCTGGTCGGTTCATTGACAACCCAGCATCTTGATCGGGTTGATGACGACGGGATGACGCTCGGGAGTCGCTATGAAGGTTTCGGGTTGGACCCGTCATATGTTCTTAGGGCTGGAGAGGCCTTCGCGAAGAAGCGGTTGCACCGATATGTTGAGCTCCACGTCGAGCAGGGACCGGTGCTACAGGAACGCGGGACGAGTATTGGAGTGGTCACTGCAATCGCTGGAATACAACGACTGGTTGCCGACTTTATAGGACGGCCCGATCACGCAGGATCCACGCCGATGGAAGATCGACGTGATGCAATCGCTGCCGCAGCATCGGCAGTACTCGCGATCCGGCAGGAAGGATGCTCCGCACCCCGTCATGGAGTTTCAACGACTTCGAAGATCGTCACAGAACCAGGCTCACCCAATGTTGTTTCAAGTGAAGCTCGACTTTGGGCAGAGATCCGTAGTGTCGATGCACCTTGGCTTGCTTCCGCACCAGGCAGGTTAACAGACGAAATTCAAGCGAAGGCTCACAGCTTCGGCGTCGAGGTAGACCTCACCTGGTGGCTCGACAATCCGACAGTTCCTGCCCATGAGGCAGTCCAGGAAACCATCGTCACCGCAGTTGACGCACTCGGCATTGAATGGCAGCCAATTCCAAGCGGTGCTGTTCACGACGCCGCACATATCGCCCAACTCGCTCCAATGGGCATGATCTTCGTGCCATCCCTCGATGGCCGCAGCCATTGCCCCGAGGAATGGACCGCTCCGCAAGATATCGTCACCGGTGTACACGCACTCGCGGCGACAATCCTCGAATTGGATCACAGTTAATGTCACGCTACTGCGGCACGCGTCTACAGCGTAGACATACTAGACCTCGCCAATTACTAGCTGTTGACAGGAACTCGGACCCGAACAATTCTGAATGAAGCAAGAGAGCACGGTATCGACCTAAGGGTAGTGGTTGAAACTCCACACCGCGAAGCCGTTGTGCCTCTAGTTCTAGAGGGTGTCGGGAGCGCTTTCGTGACCAGCTTCGTGGCCCGGGAAACAGAAGCGCGGAGCGGTCGCATCCGCGCTCGAGCCCCGGATCAGCTACGACGTTTAGCTAATTCACCGCTCAAGACCACTCACACGAGCTGCTGCCGCGTTTGTAAACCATGCACTTCCGCTCAGCACTACAACGGCACATGCTTTTGATCCCGCTTCCGGTACCGCTTAGAAAACGGACATATCGAAGAGTTCCCCTGTCTGGCTACTCAGCGGGAGCCGCAGTAGGCCTGCATGCAACCACCGAAGGGAGTGCAGTTCACGTTAGCGGTCCTCCTTTTGCGGGAGTCTTAGCGTTCGAGTCTTCCGCGTTCCAGTGGCCTGCCTCTGCGGCTCTGCGTGGCCATCCTTGACGTTTGGCCAACGATGGATTCTGAGCAACAGCTGCCGACGGGCGGGTGTCCTGGTGCTTATCGGCCAGGAGTCGAGAGTTTCCAGCTTCGCGGCCTCCCGAGCAGCTTCCTAGGGAGCTCCTGTGCCTGCAGGAGCACAGCGGCGACCGCGCCGCCCCCTTGCTCCTGCTAATCCCGACCGCTCCCCCACCCATCAGGATCGCCACGACGTCGGAGCCGGTGTTGCAGTGGGTTATGAGTCCTCTGCGCCCACGCCGGCGTGGCTGCTGAAGACTATGAGGCTTTGCTGGCCTCAATTCCGTTCTGTTTCGCATGGATATCCTGGTCCTAGATCCACACGATTGTCATGCGGCAGAAAGGCGCGACTTGTCAGGTCTCCCCTCCAGCATTGCCGCATCCCTTCACCGGGCCGCGGGCGGCGTGGCCTAGGCCATCAGCTGGCACTCCGATGGCCTCAGTCACTACCGGAGTCTGTTAGTCATTTCCTGCAGGCCGATAGCGAGTTTAGGTCAATCTGGCGCCTAAAGGGACCGGCAGTCGGGGCCGTTCGTAACGAATCTCGCAATGCTTCCGACTCGAAAGTAGCAGTATCGCGAGGGTGTCCCCACCTTGTTTGGATGGCGCAGGAGAGCCTGAGGCATAGTCTGCCCACACTCCTGACCTAGTGCGTCCACTTTGTGAGATGGCATCTCAAGATGTGAAATTTAGTTTTAGACTCCATCTCATGAGTACAAGGGATTCGATCTTGCACCCCTTTGTCGACTGGACCTGGTGCGTCGACAACTGGGGACGATTCGTTTTCGTGGATACCCGCTGGTATCTGGACGGGTCCTCGGGAAAGGACGCCTACGATGCTGGCCATATACCCGATGCCGTCTACGTCGACATGGACGAGTCGCTTTCCGGGCCAGGCTCGAAGGAAGCCGGGAGGAACCCGCTGCCCGATGCCGAAGTGTTTGCCCAAGGGATACGGGAAGCCGGAATTAGTGACTCTGACACCGTGATCGCCTACGACGACGCAGGTGGAGTCATCGCGGCCCGACTTGTCTGGATGCTCCGATCGACAGGCCGCAGTGCCGCGATCCTGGACGGAGGCATCGCCAGTTACCCGGGAGAACTCGCTACGGAGGCCCCGCAAAGACTGGAAGGAGACGTCTCGGCCCAATCATGGCCAAGCACCCTGCTCGCAGATATCTCGGACGCCTCCTCTGGTCAATACAAGGTCGTGGACGCGAGGAATCGTGACCGCTTCGAAGGGCACCAAGACCCCATCGACCCCCGCCCTGGCCACATACCCGGAGCAGTCAATGTCCCCTGCCGCGAGAACCTCGACTCCTCAGGAAGGTTGCTCCCGGAAGTGCAGCTACGCGAGAATTTCGCACGCGCCGGCATCATCTCCGCCGAGGACATCATCGCCTATTGCGGATCCGGAGTGACCGCCTGCCACAATCTGTTGGTTCTGGAGCAACTGGGAGTTGGGAAAGGCAGACTGTTCGTCGGCGGCTGGTCCCAGTACGGACACGCCACCGATAGGCCTGTCGAAACTACCTAGCCGGGCATCGTCCCTCACGTAGGGCCTTCTCCACTACGGTTTTTGTGAAGCCGTTCAGTCAGTGTTGCGACGTTCGTCAGAGACCGCCACCCACGAAATGGTTCAGTTTTTCCACCGTCACCGACAGAAAGCCAACGTCGCCTCCCACAATGGCGTGCCACGTTTTCCCCAGCCAGTAGCTAGATGCTGCTGGTCCCTCTCCCAGGCCCGGAAAGCGGCTGACCCGTGGGGCCCAATTATCCCGATGGTGTCTGGACAATTGGCGTAGGATCGTCGGCGCCTCCTACTAGGGTGGAATCATGACCCAGCTCGAACCGGACCTTCCTGGAGACTACGCTGCCGCACTCATGACCCTGAAAGGCCTTGTGCGTGAGGCTCAACAGCGGGCGCAGCGGGTCGTGAATACCGCCATGATCGAGCTTTACTGGAACATAGGGCGGACCATTCTGGACAGGCAGAGGAACGAGCCATGGGGGAGCAAGGTTCTCGACCGGCTCGCACACGACCTACGGAGAGAGTTCCCGCACATGAAGGGATTGCGAACCAATGTGTACAATATACGCGCCTTCGCTGCGGCATGGAACGGCCCGGAACCAATTGTCCAGACACCGTCTGGACAATTGAGCTGGAGTCACAACGTCGCGCTCCTGAACAAGCTGGACGACCACGAGCTTCGTCGATGGTACGCCTCAAGGGCCGTCTGAAACGGTTGGTCGGTGGCCATGCTGGAACACCAGATCCTCACCAGCCTCCACACCCGCGCCGGTGCGGCACCAAACAACCTGGAGGCGAGGCTGCCCGGCGAAGGCACTGACTTGGCACGGGAGGTTGCTAAGGACCCTCTGGTGCTTGACTTTCTGGGTCTCACCGAGGATGCCCAGGAACATGCCCTGGAGGAGGCCATGACGCTTCGCATGGCCCAGACGTTGGCAGAGTTCGGGGCCGGCTTCGCTTTCGTTGGCCGCCAGTATCATCTCGACGTCGATGGAGGTGACTTCTTCATCGACCTCTTGCTCTACCACGTCCCTTCCGACCGTTACGTTGTGGTGGAACTGAAGGCCGGCAAATTCAAACCCGAGCATCTTGGTCAGTTGAACTTCTACGTCGCGGCAGTCAACGACATGCTCCGACTGCCCAGGCAAGCCCCAACTGTCGGGATCCTGGTGTGCGGGTCCAGGAACGAGCGCACTGTGCGCTACGCTCTCGATGGTTCCGCTCAGCCCTTGACCGTGACCTCCTACACGTACGAGGCACTTCCGGCTGATGAGCAGGCTACCCTGCCCTCCCCCGCGGCCATCACCGCTGCGCTAGAGCACGATCTGACGGGCGCTCTCGACGCGTGACGAGTTGCTAAATCAGCACCTGGGCCGCCGTGCGAGCACGACTTTAACCCGGGCAACTCAGGCCGAAGTCGAACAGGTCAGTCGCAGACGGCCCGCGCATCTTCTCGGAAGTCCGATAGTGGACCTCATGTCAAGTTGTTTGCTTAAATCTTCAACTTAATCCGCCGTTTTGAGCTTACCCGGCTGAAGTCTGCTGGTGTGTCCGCTACTTGCTAGACCTCCCCCGTGTCAGCAGAGGAGTACTCCTCGATCCCTGGATCCATGGCTTCGGCAAGGTCGGCAATAGCGTCGATATCGTCGCCTTCTCGGTATATTACGGATCCCGCACCACCTGGTGTGTGAACGGTCATAGTCACTAAGTTTGCCGGCACGCCTATGTGGCGGATCTGGTAGGTCGGTTGCGTTTCGCCTAGCCAGGTCCAACGTACGAGCGTAGGAATTCCAACATCGAACTCGAGGGCGTTCCGAGGCTGGAGAAAGCCTCTGCCGTGTTCCTCGCAATCCTCTGGGCGGACCTCTCCACGGCTATGTGTTTCGGCGCCAATGACGATCCAGCGGGCCGGTCCCATCTCATAGCCGGGCATCCAGAACAAGGATGGCAACATGATGAACGAACTTGGCGCTGTGTGCAGGAGGTCAAGGTGAAGGCTTGGGGGCTCAACACCCGAACCCTCGATGAGTTGAACTGCGAGCATCACCATTCCAGATTTCGACCAGCGACGCACAGTACGACTACTCGGCGCCTCCCTGATTGGTAGTCCCATGCGTTCCGCCCACGTCAGCGCAAACTCGTTTAGCCTGTCCTCGACGTTGGAGGCACTGCGGTCTAGTCCGATATGAGCAAAAGCGGCCGCAACATCCCTTGACTTATTCCGGCGTCTGATACCGACGAGCGCATGGAAGGCCTGCTCCGGGCTGCCGTGTCCGAGGATGCGTGTGACCTGTGGCGTGTGGGCAAGTGATTCCACACTGATGCCAGACTCCGCATCTGCGAATGACTCGAGTTCGCCGATAATGTCGTCCCGCATAGTCATGTCTGCTCCTGGATGTCCATTTGTTGTCACGACACAATCGTGCTCCCCGGACAGCATAGAAGGACGGCAAGGACTACAGGCTAAGGAGGCTGGCTATGGGCTCGAAAGGCGGGCGTCCTACGGCAAGGGCACAAAGCGCGCTATGGCAGGTCGTCGACCGAGCAGTTCATGGAGGTTGGGGGACGACTACTCGGCTCGGGTTGCTGCTGGTCATCGTCATCGCAGCTGGGGCGGGAGGCGGTGGCGCTGCTGTTCAGGGTGCAATTCAAATCATTGGGGAGTTGGGATCGGTCTTGGGCCAGGGCCAGTGATGCTGAGTTGGTGCGGAGGTCAATGGGGCTGGCGTTTGATAAAGGCCGCCATTCCTGGAACCGTGAATGCAATGACCCCATGCTCCGGAGCGTAGACGAGACCCTTTGCGATCAGGTTCGCTCGAATTGGACCGAAGCTGGCAGGGCCTCGTCCTAGTCTTGATGCAATTTCACCGGATGAACTGCCGTTGTCGCCGTCTTCGGCCATGGCCCTGAGGTAGTTCTGTTCGGCTCTGGTCGCCCTGTCCCAGCGTGCTCGAAAGAAGCCGCTATCGAGAGCCGCCCGACCGTTGGCAGCGCCGACTCGCGCATCGTCGTAGGTGATTCTGTCGCCGGTGGCGGCGTTCCACGTGTCCTGTCCGAATTGCTGCAGGAAGTACGGGTAGCCGGCGCTCTCGTCAACGATCAATTCCACGGCTGGGTCGTCCCACTCGACTCCGTCTTCGCTTGCTGGTTTGGTTAAGGCTTCGGATGCGACAGTTCCTCGCAGTTCCTCGATCTTTTCGTAGTTGAATCGTTCCGCATAGGACTTCGCCTCGGCGAGAACTCTCGGCAGACTCGGAAGGCCGGCAAACGCGAAAAGGACACGCCAGTCATCTTGTGCCGCGGCGTGGGCGATTGCGCACAGGGCCACCAATTCAGCCTGATCAAGGTCTTGGGCCTCATCAATCAAGATGGCCAAGCCCACATTCTCCTCTTCCGCCGCTAAGGCTAGGTCGTGAACGAGCTTCCGGAGGTCGGTTTCGAGGACGCCGGTGTCTGCTCCCCCACCGGACGCCCCGGCCAGGTCCAATCCGAAGTTCCATGTTCCGCTCTGGTCATAGGACGCTTTGAAGCTGACGGCCGTCTTTAAGGCTTTGAGCAGTCGCCGCCCGGCCGAAGGACGTGCCAGATCGGCAAGAGGGCCATGAAGGGCCTCTCCTAACGCCTCACGTAGTGACTTGCCAGCGCCCGCTTCTACCTGCGCGACCAGCCAGTCTCGTTCAGCGGCTGCTCGGCGGAAGTCTGAAAGCAACACCGTCTTCCCGACTCCCCTCAAACCGTAGAGTACGAACGGCTGGGCGGTCCTGCCAGCCTCAACTCGTTCGATGGCGACCTGCCAGTCCCGCCGAGGCTGGTCGCGGCCAACAAGGGCCGCGGGCTTCCGCCCTGCCCCCGGCGAATAGGGATTGGATACGGGGTCCATGCGCCTCACCTCTAGGAAGATCTACTGAAGTATAAGAAAGTATAGCGAAATGCTAGATATCAGTAGATATTGTTAGCATCAAGATCGGACGACAATAGTCGCATATCCGAATGAGAGGGGACAGCTCGGATGGAGCCGATAGCCACTGGTGCTGTTCTGACCACGTTGGGGAAACTCGGCGCTGGCGCAGCTTCTGCACCCATCAGAAACCTCCTGAACAAGCGGCTCCTCAGGCTTCGGGTGGCCTTCGCGTCAGCCCGAAGTGCCGAAAAAGTGCGTATAAAGATCAGTCCGTGGGCTATCCGGGGCTGGCTTGGGCGGGATGACGTCCAAAGCCAACTTTCTGCCGGAACGAGCGCAGCGGTTGACTCGGCCATCCAGAATCTGGCGTGGCGGCTCGCGGGCGATGAAGACAAGCGGCAGACAGATGCAGCGGCCTTGCTCGGACTGGTTCTCGACGAGTATCTAAGGGCCCACGCGCCTGGGGACGCCAACGTTCTGGCTAACGGCTGGACTCAGTCGAAGATCGAGTCTGAGGGCAAACAGAACCGAAATGCGCTGCAGGATCAAACGAGCCTCCTTCTTGATGCATTCAAGGGGCAGGACAGGTTAGAAGGCGATCTTGCCAAATTGCACCCGTGGCGACGCCAAAAGGCCCAAGAACTGGCCCAAACATGGCCGGCGTTTCGCCCATTCCTACACACCCTGTGCAGCACTGATTCTCCAGGCAACGTCTTGGAGCAATGGGCCACAGATCACCCACACCACTTCGATGAGGCGCCGGCCGAAGCTTGGTGCTGGTTCGGGCTGGTTGCCAACGACTACGGCAAGCATGAAGCGTCCCACACGTTCATCACTCAAGGTATCGAGGTCGGCGCAGCCCCCTCCAACTACTGGTGGGCTCGAACAGCCTTGAATTTTGTCGGAGAAAACGGTGACCACCAGCGGTCCAGGGAAGCCATCGAGCGCTCAGAACCGAGACACCCCATGGGACTGGCCCTGAAACTGATGTTGGACGAAGAATATGCGGCCGCCGAGGGCGCGTTGCACCGATGGGAGCCAACCGACACCAATGACAGCATGATTCGCAAGCTGCTATTGAGTCAGTGCGCGGCGGCGCAGGAAGACCTCAACAGGGCGATTTCCATAGCACTTGAGGCTTGCTCGGGTAATTCAGAGGCAAGTGGCCCCATGCTGCGGGCAGCCGAGATGCTGCTCAGCCGTGGCCTCTACGGCGTCAGCGACAATCCACTCGCTGACTTTGCCGAAGCGCACAGAATGGCAGTTAGGGCCCGAGACGGGCGAAGGACATGGAGGGGCGACAGCGTTACCCCCATTCTTGTGGCAGTCAAAGCGTCAGTTCTGGGCAACGAAATTGACCAAGCATGGCGCCACACCCAAGGCCCCCCGGATGGTGCAGCCACAGCCGAGGAAGCCCGAGACCCCCGGCTGCGGCGGGAAACAGCGATCCTAGCCGCCTGCATGAGCAATTTTGACCTCGCACTCAAAATCGCAGGGGGCATCGACGACCCCTACACAACCGCCTGGGTCAAGGCCTTCTCAGCACATGGCGGAGGCGACGATAAATCGGCAGAGTCAGCATGGATGGAAGCCTGGGACCTGGCCTCCGACGATTTCGAACGCCTCCAGGCCGCCAACGCTCTAGCACCCATAGGCGGGTCCATGCCCGACCTATCTGATCTCGCAGCGCGTCATCCTCACGCCGTGGAGAGGATAAACACCATTCACCGGGTCATGTCCGCACCTGGGGATCGAATCACGATCCTTCGCGCCAGAGCCCACGAGGCAGAAATACTGACCGTGCTCCTAGCCGAGCAGCTCTCAGCTGTTGGCCAGCACTCTGAAGCAGCCAAGACCCTCGAGGCTGGAGCAGAGCGGTGGCACAGTCCCCTCTTGGAGAAAATGGCAGCGGGCAAATACCTCCACGCTGGCGACTACGCCCAGGCGGTAGCAGCAACACAGTCAGCTTTGTCAATGGCAGGAGCCAGCTGGGACAGTGAACTAGACGTACTCCGCCTCCGCCTCGATGCCTTGGAAGCCCAAGGCCTCCACGATGAGTCGCTACGGACCGTTCGGCGCATGATCATGCTTGCCCCGGATAACCACGCCGTGAGATGGGCTCTCGTTCACTGTCTCATCCGGAGTGGAGACGGCGCTGGAGCATGGTCCGCCCTCACTGGCCCGGGCGAACCCATCCAGCCTCGCGACCTTCAAGACGCACGAGTTTGGATCTCGCTGGCATCAGCACACGACAGAAGCCCTCGGTTCGTGAATCGATCGCTGGAGATTATGCGACAGTTTCCAGAGGATGCGGACTTCCTCGGCGCCGTCCTCGCCCAAATCTATTTCGGGCTTTCCAGCAAAGAAACAGAAGTTACCGAGACTGACCTCAAGGCCTTGCACGCCGCAACAGCCAGCTTTACGGAAGCGAACCCGAAAAGCACAGTCTTTCGAGCCATTCCCGTCGGTCCTGCTGACAACCCACTCTCAGCCCTCGAACAGGAGTTCAGAGACCGAAGAGGCAGCAGAGAGCTCGCGGAACTCGAACAGCAAATCCGCGACGGAGAAATCCCGCTTGGATTCGCAACCGAAGTAACCGGGCGTAGCTATGCAGAACTTGCACTCCAACGCGGATCCGGCCTTGTCTACAGTCATAGTCCAACACAGGCCGAGGCCGGCAGTAGCGCAATTGATGGAGCCCTTGGCCGCCCTGTCGCCATCGACACTACTGCGGCCGTGTCCTTGTCCTTACTGGACCCCCAAATTGCAGACCAGCTCACTGGTGTCTTCGCAATGCTGGAAAGCACCGACGCTGCCTTCTGCGATGCCCAAAGAGCCGAACAAATGCTCAACCTACGGACAACAATGTCAGCAAATTGGGACGAGGAAGAGCAGCGAGTCGTCCCCTCCGTAATCAGCGAAGAAGCAGCAACCAAGGCAGCCGAAAGCGCCACCAGAACAGTTAAGGCCCTCCGGGCTTGCAACCGACGCAACTGGGTGCCCCGACAACTGACGGATTTGGAGATGAGTGGTGTATGGCTGAACACCCTCGATTACGCCATCAGCTCGCAAACTCCGTTCTGGAGCGATGACCGGCTGCTTCGGCTTCTCGCTGCAGAATACGGGCTTCCATCCTTTGGAACCGTCGACCTCATCCGCGCGCTGGTTCGCAAGAGACGGATACCACTGGAGCTGAGCCAAGTTGCAGAGGCAACCCTGCTGGCCAACTTCCACGTTGACCTCGGATTCAATCTGAAGGTGATGCGCCTGGCCGCTGACCTTACCGGTTGGAAGGGAGCAGGGGCAGCCGCAGCGCTGGCCCGCCCCCTCACCTGGGAGACACCGCGCTCAGTCGTAGATTTCCTGCACGAAGCGCTGGCCAAGGTCGCCCACACTTCACCCGAGTTGGTACAAGCGTGGGTCCAGAACACCGCAGCCGGAGTCCTAAACATCGTGACAGATTCCGTCCCCGCATCACTGAACCTGAGGCTGCTGCTCAGAGAGATGTTTACACAGCCATGGATGCGGCCCGACACTCTGCCCTTTGTCCTCCGGGCGATGCGTGCGGCCAAAAAGGACTCCACGTTGGCCGTCGAAGATCCATTACAGCCTGTGCTGATGGGGATGCATCAGAAATTCCTTGAAGATAACGGGTCGGCTGCGGCCGCGGAGTTACTCATGATGTGGGTACGCCGCCTTGACGCTAGCGATCGTCAGGCGGCAGCACGGATCATCCTCACGAGTACTGATTAATAGAGGCATCCATCGGCAGGTACAGTCAGCGGCCGGAAGAAGAAGGGGTGCCGTTCGCTGCCCTGTCTCTCGACGATTCCAGGAACCTGGGCAGCGCTCCGTTTTCGTGCTCGTCACCGCTCGACCTATTGGCCGAGCACGCCCAAATCGTCATCGATGGATTGCTATAGCCGAACTGGCGTTTTAGCGCTCTAGTCCGCCCCGTTCCATCGCCTTTCCTTTGCCACCCTGCTTGGCCATCTTCGACGTTTTGGCAAGCGACGGCCTTTGCGCAACTGCGGCTGTGGCCGGCGCTCCTTGGTGCTTGTCAGCCAGGAGGCGGGAGTTTACTGCTTCGCGATCGCCTTTGCCTTCGAGGCTTTCTGCAAGTTGCTGGCGCCGTTCGGGTGAATCGTAGGCCGTTGCGTCCTGGCCCTTCTGCGCTGCGGTGTCCTGACTGTTGGCCCCTGCCACAGCGGCTCCTGCCACCACTTCATCCGTACGTGCAGTTGAGGCTTTGGTCCGTTCATTTTCGGCTTCAGTGAGTGCTTGCTGTGCCCGAGTGAGGGCTGCGGAAACGGACGCTTCGTCGGCTCCTGTGTTGTCCACGTCGATGCCGTAGCGTGACTGCACTTGGTTCCGGATGTGTTCCGATGCCTGAAGGGCTTCGGGGGCGTAGGCCTTCCATGCCGTCGCGGTTTCGTGAACCCGTTCGATCATTTCGGGGGTGGCTTTGTCCCACCAGTCCTCGCGACGGACAGGCGCCAGCTGGGCCCGGGCGGCAGCGCGCTGGGCGTCGAAGCGACCCTTCAGCTCGCGGGCTCGTTGTTCCTCTGCTGCGGCGATGTTGCGCTGTTCCTGTTCGTGCATTCTGGCCAGCTGTTCGCCGATGCGGCTGGCGACCATCAGCCCGGTACGCATCGCGCCGTCCACTGCATCTTCCATTCCGTCTGCTTCGCTCATGCTCTTCCCCTATCGCTCGATGCCTGGATTGTTCTGCCGGCGGGTCTCTTCGGTCCGTGACTGGGTTCCCTGCAGCTGCGCTGCGTCCGGTTTGGTCAGAACGGGAGGCAGCGGTGAGCCGCCCCGTGACCGTTCAGCGATGAGCCGTGCCCGCAGGGCTTCTTCGCTTGCTTCCGGGTGCTGCTCACGGAGTGCGTCTATCGTCATGGGAGGCGCCGTGATGGTCTGGGCTGTGGCGCTGGCTTCGACGATCTTGCTGGCGGCGGTGACGGCCACGCCGAGGCCCCGGACGCGGCGGAGGTCATCGGTGGCTTTGTGCATGTCGTGGATGGCGCGGGCAGTCTGGGCGAGCTGCCGGAACATCAGCGCGTAGGCGGCACGGTCGCTCTTGGACGTCGCCGCCAGGAGGATCATGGTCGCGCCGCGTGCCGACGGCAAGGCAACTGTCGGCCGTGACGGGTAGCGGCGGAGCTGGGCTGATTTGGACAGCTCCCGCGCGGCGTCCGCCAGCGGTCCGGGCGTCGGTTCGATGCGCCTGGACCAGGCACCAAACGCAGCCGACGTTTCCCGAGCTGCCTGTGCCCAGGCCGCGTGGTCACGGTACGGTGTGGTGGCCAGTTTCTCGCGCAGGGCGCTGACGTCGTTGGCATACTTACTCCACAGCTCGGCCGATGGCTGCAGCGTTTCCCGGCCAGGGTTTACCGGTCTGCGGTTGCGTGCCGCTGCATTCCATTCCGCAACAGCGCACTCCGCTGACTCCGGGGTGCTCTCCCACTCAGCCCGAAGCTTGGGCAATGCCAGATCACGTCCCAAAGAGTTGCCGCCGAACCACACGGCACGCTCTCCCTTGCGGGGGCGTTCGGCAACGGAGTAGCCGGTCACGACGTCCGTACGGCCGGCGGCGTACCGGGGGCGGACGAGAACACCCTCCAGGCGCGCGCGGCGGACGAACTCAGCTTCATCAATTGATGCTGCTGCGCAGGTACGGACCTGGCGGGCGAGGCTGTGGCGCTCCACCTCGGGCAGTCCCTGGCGGATGGCCTTCGCCTGTTCCGCGGGAGTGAACCCACGCTCCGCGCGGACCGCGTCGAGCACGACGAGCCCGTACTTCTTCTCGAGGGTTCGGGCGACCTGTTGAGACTTGTATTTGCTCTTCCAGTTGTTCCATTTGGTGCCGTCGTCGCGGACCATGGACGCCACGACGTGGATGTGGTCGTTGCCGTTCTTGCTCAGTCCGTGGCGGACGGCAACCCACCGGGCGGGGGCTTTTCCGCCGTCCTCGGTGAAGTCCATGTCCTTCATGAAGTCGTTCGCGATGCCACCCCACTGGGCGTCGGTGAGCTGGCCTTCTTCTGCGGCCAGGCTCAGTGAGCAGTGGAAGACGTGTCCGCCGTCCACCTCTGTCTTGTAGAACTGGTGTGCGCGTTCGAGTGCGTTGGCGATGTCCAGGGCAGCGTCGCGGTTCAGTTCGTTGTCGTCGTGCCAGGCCATGAGTGCGGAGTCGCCGGCTACAAGGTGCGGTTCCTCGTGCTCGTTGGCGCGTCCCGGGCCCGCGAGGTACATCATCAGGCCCGCCATGCGGTCGCCCTGGGTGATGTTCGGAATCACGGAGAAACTACCGGCCGGCCATGTCGGCGAGCTGCCGGTCGATACGGATGATGACGCTCTTCGCGTGGGCGATCGTTGCCGCCGTTTCCGGTGGCACCTCCCCGGTGGAGTTGGCGTGCCGGGCGATCTGGTTGATGTTGTTGGCGACGCTGCCGACGAGGCGCTCCAGGTTGGACAGCTGCATGAACTGGTCGCGTCGTTCCGAGGGGCTTTCGCTGTCCTCATTGAGCGCCGCTTCGATCAGAAGTCTCGGGATCGTGACGCGGTGCATCTCCGCGAGGGCGAGTAGCTGGGCTTCCTCTTCGGGGCTGACCTTGACATCGTGACGGTGCATTCTGCCGCCGTCGACATTGGCGCGGCGGCGGCGGGACTTCCAACCGGCGAAGCCGTTGCCTTCACTCACTTGTCCCGCCCTTCGTTTCTGCCAGCGCAGCGACCCGCAAAACTCCGGGACCAGACTTCAGTCTGCCGCCATCGGAACGCAGTTCTCGGTAGCGACACGAACTTAGCCCGGCTAAGTTCCCAGCTTGCTCCGCGACCTATCGGGATCGCCGTCCGCGTCGGTGTGCCTTCCACGGCCACATGTGGGCGGCGGTTAGGGTGGATGGCATGGCGAACCTCGACATTGAACAGACACGTAACCAGGCCCGCGCGCTGCTGGACTCGCGCATCGAATCCGTCACCGCGCTGGTCAAGGCCCGGCAGCGGGTCGCTGACCTCAAGGAACAACTCGCCGAAGCCGAACGCGACGACAAACGCACCTACATCCGGGCCAGCAAAGACGGGTGGAGCACCGAGGAACTGAAGAAACTCGGACTCGAACCCGGAGCCGTCTCCCGCCGGCGGAAATCCCCGGCCACGACCGCCGAACAGGCCTCCACTCCCCCGCACGATGCCGTCCTGACCACCCAGGCCACCCCGTCCTAACCAGCTACCGGGTCCTTCCCCATGGTCCACGCCCTGGGCACCCGGCACACCAGACGTGAGGGGTCAGCTTTCTTCAGCCAAGGACCACAAAGAAACACCCGCAAGCGGGTGCACCGCACCACCTGAACGACCGTCACCTTTACCGGGGCGACCGTTCCCGATTCCTATGTTTGCCTGGTTCCGCTGCCGCTTCGCAGGGCCGCCGTCGGCGGCTCGGGAGGGGTGGGTCAGGTGGCCGGGTCGATGAGTTCGGGGCCGTTGTTGCGGACGCTGTTTACCCGGTCGGTGACCACCGTCGGTGTCAGGGCCGGTTCGGGAATGCCGTCCAGGATCTTTTGCACTTCCGTCTTCTCGGTGGTGCCGGGGTTGAGCCAGTCATGGAACATCTCCGGCGGGACAATGACAGGTGCCCGGTCGTGGACGTGGCCCATCGAGTCGTGGGCCGTGGTGGTCAGCACGGTGCAGCTGAGCAGCCACCGGTGCGGGTCATCCACCGGCAGGGGCGGGTCGGGCCAAAACTCATAGAGCCCGGCGAAGGCCAGCAGCTCGTTCTTCTCGGAGTGGAGGTAATGGGGGATCTTTTTCCCGTCCGGGGTTTTTCCCATTCGTAATATCCCTCGGCGGGACTATCCGGCATCCCCTGAGCACACTCTTCAACGTCTTGAAGAGTGCCCCCAGACGCTCTCGGTGCCGTTGAAGCCGGTCGTATCTGGTACCCGTCTTCAACAAGAGGAAACGAATTCCGGCGTGTCGGTAGGGCTTCAGCCATCTTGAGGTGGGTGCTGTGTGGCAACTGCTTCCGAGGATGCCTGCAATGGTCAGAGTCCAGCGTATTCAGATTGACGGCTTCGACGATTCTTGAACCGTGCTCGGCGATAATCATTTGCCTGTTGTGCCGGTCGAAATGTTCCTGGAGCACCTTCGGCAAACGGGAACATCACCGAACACCGTGAAGTCTTACTCACGGGCGCTGGAACTGTGGTGGCGGTTCCTGGCCCTCCGCGGCCGAACGTGGGAGTCCTTCGCGCTGGAAGATCTGACAGGTTTCCTCGCATGGCTACGGAACGGCCTGCCCCCGGGTGTGGCAGCGCTGGGGGAAATCCCTGCCCTGGTCTCAGATGCCACGCCGGCGATCCGGTTGCAGGGCGTGCGGTCGTTCTACGTCTTCCACCAGTGGCGCGGAGTCGAAGTTCCCGTTTGGCTCTTCAGTGGAAGACCGGCGCGTGCGCCATACACGCCGTTCCTCGGGCATCTCACCCGGAACCAGCCACATCAGGCGGTGACTGTACGCGTGGGCCGCGGGCGGAGATCGGCACCGACCCTGACGCCAACCCAAATCCAGCTGGGGGGTGGAAGGACGTCTATGCGGGGAACGTGCTGCAGCGCCGGGTCGATCCGGTGGGAAACACCACGGATTACGAGTACGACATCCAGCTGCGGTTGATCGCCACCCACGGACCCGACGGCGTCCGCAACGCTCTGGCCTACACACCCGGCGGGGACGTGAAATCCTTCCAAGGCACCACGCCGATGGTCCGTTCGGAATACAACACCGCGCACCTGCCCACCACCACGACCAACGCCCGCGGCTACAGCAGCACACAGGCCTACGACGCGGCGAACAACCTCACCCAGCTGACCAGGCCCAACCCTGCAGGCGGAAGCATCACAGCGTCCCTCGCCTACGACGCGATGGGCAACAGCACCTCGGCGACCGACCCGTTAGGAAACACCGGCACCTTCGAATACAGCGCGGACGGGGACCCCACCAAGTCCACGTCCCCGCTGGGCTCGGTGACATCTATGGGGTACGACACCGCCGGCCGGGTCACCAGCGTGGTGCCCCCGCGGGGCAACGCTCCCAGCGCGGACCCGACCCAGTTCGCCTGGCGGTACGAGTACGACGCGCTCGGCCGCACGGTAAGGTCCACCACCCCCGCAGGCCAGTACGAAACCCGGGGTGTAGGTGGTGCCGTCGCGGAGCATGGCCCAGAGGACGTTGAGGCGTCGCCGGGCGAGGGAGAGCAGGGCCTGGATGCGGGTTTTGCCCTCGGTGCGTTTTCGGTCGTAGTAGATCCGGGAGGCGGGGCAGCTTTTCAGGGCCGAGAGCCCGGAGAGATAGAAGACGCGCAGGAGCCGGCGGTCGTAGCGGCGGGGTCGGTGGTGGGTGCCGGTGATGCGGCCGGAGTCCCTGGGTGCGGGGGCGAGTCCGGCGACGCCGGCGAACCGGTCCGCGGTTTCAAAAACCGTGAGGTCACCTCCGGTGGCGCCGAGAAACTCGGCGGCGAGGACGGGTCCGAAACCGGGCATGCTCAGCAGCACCTGCGCGTGCCGGTGTTCGGTGACCTTCTCGCCGATCAGCGCATCCAATTCGGCCAGTTCCTCATTCAGGGCGAGGATTTCCCGTGCGAGGGCGGCGACGATCAGCTCACCAACATGCTGGGCGGGAACGGTCGTGTGCTGGGATTTCGCAGCATCCACGGCGGCTTGTGCGACCGCCGCGGACGAACGGGTCCCTTGTTTCTTCAGCCACGCGTGCAGCCTGGCCTGCCCGGTCCGGCGGATCCCGTCCGGAGTCCGGTGTTTGGTCAGCAGCAGCAGCGCGGCTTTGGAACGGCTGTAGTCAAAGGCCCGCTCCAAGGCAGGGAAGTATTCGAGCAGCTGGGCCTGCAGGCGGTCGATCGCCCGGACCCGGTCCGCGGACTTGTCAGCCCGGCGGGCGGTGAGGATCCGCAGCCCGGTGCTGATCTCATCCCCGGCCCTCAGCGGCTGCACATCCCGGCGCATCCTGGTCTGGTCAGCAATGACGGCGGCGTCTTTCGCGTCCGTTTTGCCTTCCCCGCGGTAGAGCTTGGAGGCGTGGTGGACGATACGGCCGGGAATGTAGAGGATGTTCTGGCCGTGGGCGACGACGATGGCGATCAGCAGCGCCGGGCCACCGTGGTTCAGGTCGGTCGCCCAGATGACCTCGTCCCCGTCGGCGAGTTTCAGGACGGCAGCGATGAGCTCGAGCAGGGCCGGTTCGTCGTTTGGGATCTTCTGCGAGAGCAGCCGGTTTCCGTCCGCGTCGATCACGACGCAGTGATGATGGGCTTTGCCGGCGTCGACGCCGGCCCATAGGTGCACCAAAACAGCCTCCAGTCTGTCGGATGCTTGGAACCCAGCAGATAACCGCGCCGTCGTGTCCTTATCCAGCGATCATGTCGCGTCTCTCAATGAGCGGTCGGGTCATCGCGGGGTGGCGGGCGGCCAATCCTACGAAGCCGTCACGACGTGAATCGTCCGGCCACAGCAACAAAGCCATACCCGACTCCCCTGGGTAGCCACGATCCTACAACGGCCACGGAACCACCCGACAACACCATAAGGACAGCAGCAAAAGAGAAAAAGAGCCTGTACAGCCCGAGCGCAGCGAGGTCCGAGAACCCGCCCTCGGCGCGGACTGGGCGAGTCTGGGAAACGAGGGCCTCCGTCACCCGCCGTTCAGGAGGAACTACCTTGTGGTGCTCTCGTGTGCAGCGAGGGCTTGCTGGTGGCGGTAGAGGGTTGCTCGGCTCTAGACGACGAGGCGGGCGGCGTCTTCCGCGGTGCGTCCCTTCGCGCGGGCGTCCCGGGCGATAGCGTGCTTGTCTGCGATGACGATCGGGGCGGACAGCGGCCGGCCGAAGCTGGTGCCATTCTGCTTCGCGGCGGCGAACCCGGCGTTGACCCGTTCGACGATCGGTTCGCGCTCATACTCGGCGAGGGTGGCGCGCATATTCAGCATCAGCCGGCCCGTCGAGGTCGCCGGGTCGATCCCGTCGGCGAAGGATCGGACATGGACCCCGTGGTCGCGCATGAAGGTCTCTGTGTTGAGCACGCCGATCAGCGACGGGGTTGTGGTGGGTGGGCTAGGTTGATTCGACGTGATGCCAGTGGGGCTGCCGGGAGAGTTATCCGGCAATGAAAATCTCTTGGGCGACCCCCACTGGACGCGGAGCGTGGTCAGCTTTCCACGAAAACCGGGACGGGCGTTTCGACGGACTGACGAGCCCATGCCCGGTGAGCGTAGAAGAGGCCAACGCTGATCAGCAGGCACAGGATTGCCGAGTCGGCGTAGAGCGTGAAGAGGCCCGGACGGCCCGTCTGCGGCAAACGCCAGGCCGCCGAAGAATGTGCCCCTAAATGATCCGATGAACGCCATCGTGTTGGTCAGCCCAGAATGGTTCCTCTGGAATGCGGAGCGACGGCGCTGGTGGCCGTTGCGTTGATGAGGTTTTGAGCCGAGTGTCCGTCGATACCCATGAGTGTGACGCAGGCCAGGAAGAAGACAAGGAAAACCGGTTCCAGCAGGATTTTTACCAGCCCGGTGAGGGCGAGAGCGGTACACACGATCCCTACCGTGGCGGACCCGTACTTGTCGGCGGCGTTGGCGGTGAACCAGGACCCGATGACGGCGGCTCCGTTGAGAGTGAAGCCGCAGATCAGGGTCTCGGTGAGGCTGAAGCCAAGGGTCTTCATCGATTCGGCGGGCCAGACGTTCAGGCCGAGCCAGGTTGTCAAGTTGGTGATGGCGGCCAGTCCCACCGGGCCAACAAAAATGTAGCCGCGCCCGGCGAACGGGCCCGTGAATTTCTGCACCCGGGCCAGTTGCATAGCCCGCATTTCTGCCGGCTCGGTGATCCGGCACAGGAGAATGATTGCCAGGATGACGGCGATCATGGCGGTTCCGAGCCAGAACATGGACCGCCAGCCCCAGACGGGCATCAGGAAGATGCCGGCCAGGGCGGCCATAATCCCTTCCATGGGGACTCCGGCCATGGCAATGGTGATGACCAGACTTACCCGGCCTTCCGGGGCGTGGTTCCTGACCAGCGTCATGGAGGTGGTCAGTGCCGCGCCGACGCCGGTCAGCAGGCGCGCGGCTCCGAGGAAATCCGAGCCTACGGCGAAGATGGCCGCGGCCAGTGCCTTCACGCGGGGCCGGCCGGTCCGGCCAGCCAGGGCGGTTCCACCGAGAACGCCGATCAGTGCGCCGGCGTAGATGTCTCCATCAGACAGCGATTCACGTCGGTGCTAAGGCTAACAGCGAAGGAATCGAAATCGTGTTGGGTGGTCATAAATCCATGGCCGCCACCCGAGCATAGCCCGTTCACGGACGTCGTCGGCTGCCGCGGTGCCGGTGTCCTGGAGCGATACAGGGTCCTGGCCGGTGACTTCAAGGATCGAGTGCGGGTTCCCATGGGGTTCCTTGCCTTCTGGGGAGAGTGGAAGGTTTGATGGAGCAGCCGCTGCAATGTTGCCCTCCGGACGGCCCACCGGCGGTCGGCTTGCTGCCCGCTGGGTACCTAGGCTGCGGTCCGGTTCCTGGACAGGCACTATCTGGTCAGCGCGTAAAGGACAACGACGGCGGTGGCTGCCGCGAGCAGTCCCAGCAGCACATACGAGATGACATTGAGCCGGCGGGTGCGCCGCTGCTCTTTCTCGAAGTATCGGTAGTGCATTGAATTTCTTTCCATCATCTCCGCCGTCTCGAAGGATCCCAAGGATCTTGAATACCAAGGATCTTGAATACCAAGGATCTTGGATACCACTCTAAGGTCCGACAAAATGTGTACTAAAATTGATGGTCCTAATGCAGAATAATTGAGTCATAATTCACCGAAACGAAGTTCAAAGTGATGCACATCACTACCATGCCGCGGTGCCTTCGAGGGAATTCTTACTATCTTGATTCAGCGCCTTCGAGGTTCTTCCCCAGTGGAGACGTACCCCCCCCGGAAAGCCCGCCTTCGATTGCCTTGGCCGAAGGCTGGATTTCGTTGTAATCTGACGTTTTGGCTGTTCAGCACCGGGTAACGGTGAAGGGTGCGACTCGGACTGGCACGGCCCGATGCTCCTCGGGGAAATTATGGAATTTCTGACTCGTAAATTACTAAGATGCCTTACTAGCCAGCGTTAATTTTCAAGATGTCTTACTAACCCGTGAATGTCATCTGTGCCGTGCCGAAAGAGGCTTTTTGGGGGTCAAGCCTGGTTGGTCTGTTGCTCCGGTCGGGCGAATTTTCGGGACAGTATTGTAGAATTTAGAGACCGAGCACCAGGGCATGGTGAACGTGGTCTGGAAGCCGCGGTTTCGTATTTTTTTGGCCTGTTTGGGAAGTGCGCCCGAGCTTGAAGAACCGCAGCTTGTCCGCGCCGGAGGCACAGCTCGGGGGCGCACGGCGCCGCCGGCCGCCCGCACGCTTGCAGCGGGACGAAATCCACCACCGAGAGCAGTTTCAAACTGACCCAGGCCCTTAACAAGCCGAAGGAGATAGCTCTATGACCACCAACGCCTCCGACTTCAGGGTCGCTGCCACCCACCATCGCGCTGGAACAGAAGCTTTCGCGCACATATCGAGGGACGAGAGGCGTCATCGAATAACGCGGCTCAAAGCTCCGACGACTTGGCCGGCCTCGCGTGGATCCAGCGGTCCCTGGAAGACCTTGAAGCCACCATCATTGGACTGTCGGAAGCAAGTCACCGCCATTCTGCAGTGTTCGAGGGTCCGACCTCTTTTGCTGTAAGTCAGGCTCCCTAGGTTCGCCGGACCAGCCGGTTGGCCCGACCAGAGCTCTTGTTGACCATGCCGGCCATTTCCTCTCCTCTCCTCCACGCCCGGGCATTCGACGTTTCCACGGTACGTATCAGCGCCCTGAGCGTAGGGAATCTGACCAGGCACGCAGTACCCGATTGTCTCGTCCTGGTCGTTCAAACCCGAAGGGAATGGGACGCTGCCCCGGATGAAGCAGAGGATCTCCTCAAACCGGCGGCGATGACTGAACAGGTCGGCATCCCGGTGACGCGGCTCGCCCCGGACTACTATGAAAAGCGCCTGAACAACAACGTTCCCCGGGCGTGACAATCGAAAAGCGGGGGGACGAGCTGGGATGAGCGGAGCGGTTTCTCCGACGTGCCGAACAGCAGCATGTTTATATGGTCGGGCCCGCTGCCCGCCAGCTACTCGCTGAGCGCCTGGGCAGCGTTCTCCGAGAGGCGGTAATGCCGCTGGCGAGTGCCGCAGCGCACGCGTCAGCCCGACCTAACCATGCCTATCAGCGAAGGGTCAGAAAAGGTGCATCCACAAGGAAACCAGCCGTCACGACGTCGATATTCTGCTTGTCATGAAGAGCACCTTTCCAATGCTTCTTCTCCCTCACTGTCTTCCCGTTCGTACGGACGGCCTTCCATCGGTCATCAACGTGTCGTGTATCAACAACTGCATTGGCGGCAAGGACCCTTCAAATGTAAGTTCTCCAACGGGAAGTCGCCACGAC
The DNA here is from genome assembly GCF_019977355.1 of Arthrobacter sp. NicSoilB8. NCBI lineage: Bacteria > Bacillati > Actinomycetota > Actinomycetes > Micrococcales > Micrococcaceae > Arthrobacter > Arthrobacter sp. NicSoilB8. The sequence goes on from NZ_AP024656.1 coordinate 189,991, forward strand.
AAATGTCCCCCTCGATCGAGACCGTGGCCCTGCACACGTGAATGGCATGAAATAGCAGGCTCTGGCGGCCACCGCCGCGGCGACAGTCTGGTCCGCCCGGCGCCGTCGGCGGGCCGGCGCCGCAGCGTCGGAGCCCAGCACCCTACTGGTCACGGGCGGGGGATGTTTGAGTCTGGGTGTTGACTGGCCAGGTGGACTTCGTGCCAGCAGGCTCGCTGGCCCCGATGCCGATCGTCATGGCCTTCCTGGCCCTGCTTTCTCGCAGGAATCAACGCTCGGAGCGAATCCAGGCCAAGGTGTCACTCTCCAGCGCCGTGTGGGGGCTAAAGCTCTGCGGTGGTGGCCAGGACCGCCTGGTTCCTGCCCCGGGCCTTGGCCCGGTAGAGCGCGGCGTCGGCGGAAGCCAGTGCCGCTGTCACGGCGCCTCCGGCGTCCAGTCGGGCGATTCCGTAGCTGACGGTGGGCGGAGACTGTATCTGCCCGGAGTTCCTCAGGGTCGCGCTGATCTGTTCGGTGACGCGGACCGCCTGCCCAGGCGTGGCCCCGGGAAGAAAAAGGATGAATTCCTCTCCCCCGTACCGTCCCACGAGGTCATTGGACCGGACCGAACTCCTGCAGGCCGAGGCGAAGGCCCTCAGGGCGGCGTCACCGCCGGCATGGCCGCTGCGGTCGTTGACGGCCTTGAAGTGGTCCAGATCGGCCAAAATGAGGGAGCCGGAGTTTTCGGCGCCGCGGCGGCTGCCCAACGCGTCCTCCAACAGAGCCAGGAATGCGGCCCGGTTCAGCAGACCCGTCAGGCCGTCATGGCTGGCCCGGATACGGAGCGCCTCAGTGGCCTGCTCGGCGCTGAGGGCCGTGATGCTGAATGACACGACAATCAGGAGCGTGATGGTCAGCAGCGTGGTGATGCCGGACCCGAAGAACATGCCGAAGACCGGGCCGTCAGGCCCGTCCAGGATGAACGCCGCGCACCGTAAAAGGTAGAAAAGGGCCACGATCCCGGATGTGACAGCCATGGGCACTTCGGCCCCGTCAAATCCGCCTTTGCGCCGCCATAGCTCGCGGGAGGCAAGCCCGATCATGAGGGACATCGCCGCCAGAAAGCAGGGACCGCCGGACCAATTGTTGACCGAGGGATGATCCAGTGCGGACACTATCGCCGTGAGGGCCGGCGAGGTGGCAATCTGCCAGCCCCTCACTTTTTTCAGCCGCAGGGAACGGGCAGCGGCCCAGACGCAGCTGGCACCGAGAACCACTATCGCGTTTCCGGCCGGGTTGGCCCACCGCTGGTGCCAGGTGCCGTTGAGCAGATAGGCGGAAGAACCGAGGAGAAAAGCGGTGATCGCCAGACACCACCAGGCGCTGTACTCGGACCTGGTCGAACGGAACGTCACCAGGTAGAACAGCACCAACAGGGTGAACGCTGACACGCCAAAGGCAACGCGAAGACTGAATACCTCAAGCAATACGGCGACCTGCCTACGGACCGGGAATGTGGCACCAGTATGCCAGCAGAACCATCGCCTATAACATCCGTTACATTTATTGCGTTTCTGATCGCCGAGGACATGGTCGCTGGACCCGGTATGACTTACTCGCCTGTCACTGATGATCCGCTGCCTGAAATGCTGCATCAAGCGCGAGGTCTACGACCTCGTCAAGACATAAAGACGCCGGAGTCGCGGCTTGACAAACTATAGGATCATCAATGCGCTGAAGGAATCGACGATCGGACTGTACGAAACCGAGCTCATCTATCATCTCTGAATTAAAACCCGACACGCCGGTTCTGACTAAGTAATAGTCAGCCCCCCGGGTAATGAATCAATACGATGACCGACATGACCACTAAACGCCCCCGGGCAGTTGCTCTCATCACTTCTGTTTTGTTCATGATCGGTGTGGGAGCGGTCAGCACACTGCCGGCAGCGGCGGCCACCGCTCCCGGTGGTGTCGCTGTCACCTGGACCAACACCAGTGTCTGGACGAGCGGATTCCAGTCCGAGGTGAGTGTACGCAATACGTCGACCACCAAACTCAACCCGTGGCAGATCTCCTTCACCTATGGCAATCAGGTGAACACGCTGTGGAACGGCGTCCAGTTGCCCGCCGAGGGTGGTTTCGCTGTGGCGGCTCCTTCCTGGGCAACGACGCTGCCCGCGGGCAGCGCCACATCGTTCGGCTTGACCTCCTTCAAGGTCGGAACCGCCGCATTGTTCCCCACGGCCTGCACTGTGGTCGGTCTTCCAACGGGTGCCCCGGCAATCCCGTGTTCTATTAATGGAGCGGCCCCGACACCCACGCCCACCTCAACACCCACGCCCACCTCAACACCCACGCCCACCTCAACACCCACGCCCACCTCAACACCCACGCCCACCTCAACACCCACGCCCACCTCAACACCCACGCCCACCTCAACACCCACGCCCACGCCCACGCCCACGCCGACAGATCCGCCGGGATCGGCAGGCATTGTTGTCAAGTGGACCAACACGAACATCTGGACGGGCGGATTCCAGTCCGAAGTGGGTGTGCACAACGCTTCGTCCACCACGCTCAGTCCTTGGCAGATTTCATTCGCCTATGCACATAACGTCGACACGTTGTGGAACGGCCTTTTGGTGCCGGTGGAGGGTGGTTTTGCCGTAAAAAGCCCGAGCTGGGGCGCTCCGCTGACCTCGGGCGCCGACACATCGTTCGGCTTGACCTCTCTCAAAGTCGGCACCGCGGCCTCGTTCCCCACGGCGTGCAGCGTGATCGGTCTACCGGCCGGTGCGGCGGCCATCCCCTGCTCCATCGATGGAGCACCCGCGACCCCGACTGAAACCCCGGCGCCGACGCCGACGCCGACGGAAACCCCGGCGCCGACGCCGACGGAAATCCCGGCGCCGGCTGGCGGCAGCACCCTCATCGCCCCCTACGTGGACATGGGTGTGTGGCCGACCGCTGATCTGTCGGCGTTTTCTGCGGCATCCGGTGTCAAAGCCGTTACAGGGGCGTTCATCGTCGCTGACAGGTCCAGTGCCTGCAGCCCGACCTGGGCCGGATATACCGCCTACACGATCGGCTCGACAGGTGACTCCTTGGCCGGGATCTCGACGTTCCAGGCCGGGGGAGGACGGTTCATTGCTTCGTTCGGTGGTGCGATCAACGACGAGCTCGCTCGCGTCTGTACCAGCCCTGCCGCGTTGCTGAACGCGTATACGAGCGTTGTCACCCGATTCGGCCTGGACCGGATCGACTTCGACCTCGAGGGCACTGACGTCTCCGATTCGACCTCCAACCAGCGTCGCGCCACGACGGTCGCGGCTCTCCAGGCGCAGCGCGCCGCTGCCGGTCATCCTCTGCAGGTCTCTCTGACCCTCCCGGTCATGCCGTCCGGTCTCGTCGCGAGTGGTCTGCGCACCGTCCGGGAGTTCGCCGCTGCAGGGGTGAAGTTGTCTGCCGTCAACGTCATGGCGATGGACTACGGCGACGGGACCACCGCCATGGGAGCGGCGGCGATCTCCGCGGCGAAGGCAACGGCCACCCAGCTGGCCACTGTTCCCGCTTACGCCAGCCTGACCAGCGAACAGCGCCTTTCTCTGGTCGGCCTCACGCCGATGATCGGTGCGAACGACGTCGCAGGGGAAATCTTCACACTGGCCGACGTGGCTACAGTCAGCATGTTCGCCAAGGCCAATTCGCTCGCCAACCTCGGTTGGTGGGAGATGACGCGCGACCAGCCGTGCGCCGCCGGCATCCCGACGTACATGTGCTCCGGAGTTAGAGACCCGCGATGGGCGTTCTCGAAGGCGTTCGTCGCTGCGAGTCAGTAGCGGAGCGACTTACTCGCGGCGGATGCCTTCGTCGGGGGCCTCATCGAGAACGCTGCAGCGCTGGCGGCGCATTCCTTGGCCAGCAACCACGGGCTGAGCGGTGACCGAACTGCGCGAGGCAGCGAAGATCACTAAATCGCGGGTCCGCCGACCGTGCCAGTGAGGGGAACGGATCAAGCGTTACCACCCATCACAATCTCGTGGCCGGCGGATCCACGTTAGGGTAGGGCCAGCACAGCAGTCTCCTCGCTGATGGGCTGCTCCGCGCTCCCCAGCGGGTCGATCGGGCTGGAGACCACAGCGATTGCTGGGCGTCACGGGGTTCGGCTCATCCACGGCAGCCGACCGGAAGACACCGCAGCTGGGGCACCCCGGTGGTTGGTCGGCCTCGACAATGATCTGGCACCGGCCATCATCCAGCACGGAGGCAGAGATGAAGCGATAGCCGGCAGCCTGAAGATGCTGGTGGCAGCGTCGGAGGCCGCCCCGGTAGGCTCAGTCAAGGCTTGTGGTCCTGTTCCTGGTTGAATGCTTAGACACACTCAGCCCAACAGGGCCACGGGCCTCTTTCTTAGCTACGACACGTAATCAGTTCCCCCACCAACCACGAATGGCCAGCCCCCGGGCCCGGTTTCCGCGGAAGGAACTCAGCATCCTGAACGGTCCGGTCTCCGACTTGTGGGGGGGCCCGGGCCGCATATCCCGGATGGATCTATGGGGTGTTAGGCAGACCCGGCCCGTTTCCGGCGGTCCGCGGAACCCCGGAGGTCCCGGTTCAGCCGGCGGTCGCCATGATAAAGAATCGTTTCCCAGTCGACTTCCTCGGCTGTTTTGGCAATCACGGGGCTCTCCTTCACCTTCTTGGGGCGGGGACTGACATAAAGCCAGTTAACCATCCCGAGAAAAACATCCACGGCGGAGTTGAAGACGCCGATGTAGGCGCGGATGGCGCCTGCCGCCAGGACTGCGTTCAGTGAGGCGAATGCCACGTTGCCCCAGTTACCCACTTGGGCGTCCCGCCACACGGTCAGCAGCGAGAACGCCACAATCGCGTACGGCGTCAGGACGTAGATGGCCGGGGCCGCGGTGCGGTCCTTGACCTTCGGGGTGCGGGCGAATGGAATCTTATCTCCAGTGACTGCCTGCTGCAGAGATTTCAGCACCCCGGCCAGGTTCACCGGAAGCAGGACCAGGTTGAACCCGTAGATCCGGAAGATGTCACTGAAGCGGTGCCCACAGTCGCGCAGGTCGCTGCCCATGGCCAAGAAGTAGGGAAGGGCTGCGAGGAACACGATCGGGCTCAGCAGCCGGCTGTCGTAGGGGTAGGCCAGGAGGAAGAGCAGGCCGAAGCTTGACCATGCGATGGACGCCATGTAGTTCACCCGCAACAGCACCTCCCGGAACAGGATCGCCCGGCGCTCGGACCTGTGCTGGCGCAACTGCACCCACAGTTTGGGCAGGATCAGCAGGCCGCCGTTGGCCCAGCGCCGGCGCTGGACAATCAGAGAGCCGAAGTCGGGAGGGGTGGCGCTGTAACTGAGCCGTTCCGGGTAGTTCACCAGGGTCCAGCCGTGCTGGCCGAGATCGATGCTGGATTCGGTGTCCTCGATGACGGTCCGGTCCTGAATGTAGGTCCGGATCTCGAAGCCGCCGATGGACTCCACCTCGACGATGTCCTCCAGGGCGCGCTTGCGGATGACGGCGTTGGCCCCCACCCAGAAGGTCGCACCATAATACGTCATGCCCTGGTGGAGGATGTGCTGGAGGTCGGTGCTGGCACCGGCGACCCGCTCGATCCGGGTGGGCGCCCCACGGAAGGAGGAGTACGGCGTCTGGGTCACCGCGACGCGTTCGTTGCCGGCCGATTCGAGGAGGTACACCAGGCGCAGGCAGTAATCGCGCAGCAGGAGTGAGTCGGCGTCCAGTGTCAACAGGTATTCGGTGTCCGGGACGTCAAGGACCGGGCCCGGAATTTCAGGGCCGGCGCCGGCGGCCAGCTTGCGCAGGACGACGCCGTCGGCGGTTGTTTCCTCTGTCCAGCGGTGGCCCATCAGGGAGATGTAGGCGTTGAGGTTCATCGCCTTGTTCGCCTCGTGGGAGAGGCTGGCGTACTTCTTGCGCTCGAAGGTCTCAGTCTTCACGTTGAAGATCCAGGTCAGCCGGAGATACAGCTCGTCGAGCCTGGCCCGCGGAGGACAGGTGCGCTGCGCGGCGGCCGCGTGGAGGCCCAGTAGCACCAGGCGCAGTTCACGGGCCAGGCCCATAAGCACTAGATCCACGAAGAACTCGCCCACGTGGTCCTCAACCTTTTCGGCAGCGGCCATCGACTCCAGCCAAGCCGCCCCCGCCTCGTATTCGGAGATGAGGACTTCCAGCTCGGAGGCGTCGGTCCCTGGCCCCGCCGGGGCTGCATCAGCGCGGTACCGGAAGCCCGCCAGCGCCGCATTGGAGCGGGCGGCCGGGACACTCATTGCGGCGGCAATCTCAGCCGCCAGGACCCGAGTCTTGTCCAGCCTGGCCAGATCGGCCGGGTCCGAGGGGTGCGGCGGATCATCCAGCAGCAGAACAACCTTGAGATCCGGGAACTCCTGCAGGGCCGCGGACCACAGCGTCGCGCGTACCACCTGGGGTTCCTCGGCATAGGAGGGCACCAGCACGGTGATTCCCTGATGGTAGTCGGCGAAGTGCCGGTCCAGTTCCCCACGGGGAACCCGCGTGTGGTCCCGGAACCGGTAAAGCGCCCCTTGCCGGGCCAACAGATACATCAAAGCGGAAAAAGTCAGGAATGTTACGAGGACAAGATAAGAAATCGTCTCGAACTGAAATCTAAAACCCGGATTAGGATTATTTGCCTGCTCCCTGAGAATCGTGGAGATAACGTAGGCAATCCAGGCGGCCACCGTCGTGAGAATACCCAGCCGTCCGAGGATGATTTTCCGCCGGGAAGGCCGAGGATGAACAATCGACAGCGCTTCGGAGCGCTTCTCCGCCCCCCATTGACGGCGTCGCACCGTGCTTTCTTGCTCAGTGGGGACGCTTTCTGCATCAAGGCGCGGCAAAACAAGCTGATCAGACATTAGTCCCCATTGGCTGCAAGTCGGAGTTTCGGCATGTGCCAATGGCGGATCGCGCACGAGGCACCGGAATATTCTGGTGAGTGCCCTTATAATAATGCAAGCTCAGCCCGTTTCCGGACATCAGACACCCCGGCACTTGCTCGAACTGATCCCCACGGCCGGCGCATGGCCGACAACTCAACTTCCTGACAAAGGGGGCCCTGTGTCCGCAAGATTCCCAGGCCGCAAATTATCTGTTCTCCGGCTCAGCATCCTCACCGTCGTCGTCGCGGCTGTGGCTGTCGGCGGCGTGGCCGCATGGGGCAACTTCCAGGACGTCCGGGCAGCCGAGGCCATCCCGTCGGGCTTCTCCGGCTACGTCGATGTCACGGCGACGCCCCGCTACGCCTTCGAGGCGCCGGTGTCCAAGGAAGCAGGGAATGTGGTTCTTTCCTTCGTGGTGGCCGATCCGAAGGGCCCGTGCACGCCATCGTGGGGCGCCGCCTATTCCCTCTCAGAGGCAGCATCGGCCCTGGACCTGGACCGGCGGGTGGCACGGCTCCAGCAACTGGGCGGCACCGTGGCCGTTTCCTTCGGCGGACTGAACAACAACGAACTGGCTGCCGGCTGCACGGACCCGGAGAAGCTGAAGTCGGCCTACCGTGCCGTCGTGGACCGCTACAACGTCACCAGCATCGACCTTGATGTCGAGGGCGGGGCCCTCTCCGCGGCCGACGCGCTGGACCGGCGCTCCACTGCGATCGCAGCCCTCCAGCAGGACCGCCGGCGGGACGGCAAGGACCTGGGCGTCTGGCTGACGCTGCCGGCTGACCCTAACGGGATCACAACGGCGGGCAGCGACGCCGTGCGACGGATGATCACCGCCGGCGTCGACCTCGCCGGAGTGAACATCATGACGATGGACTACGGGGCAAGCAAGCTTCCAGGCCATTCCATGTACGAGAACGCGGTGTCCGCTGCGGAGGCCGCACACGGGCAGCTGACCGACATCTACCGGGCAGCAGGCAGAGAACTCGGCAGCGAAACGGTGTGGCGCAAGATCGGCATCACGCCCATGATCGGCCAGAACGACATCCCAGGCGAAATCTTCACCCTCACGGACGCCCAGGAGCTCAGCAGCTACGCGGCCGAGAAGGGAGTGGGCCGGCTTTCCATCTGGTCCCTCAACCGGGACCGAACCTGCAGCCCGAACTTCCCCGACATCAAACAGGTTTCGGACGGCTGCAGCGGCATTGACCAGGGCGGATCGACCTTCGCCACGATCCTCGGCGCCGGAGTCGCTGGCCCGGTTTCCGGGCCGACGGCTTCGGCACAGCAGACGGCGGTCCCCGCCATCACAGACAATCCGTCCACCAGCCCGTACCCGGTCTGGTCCGAGAACACCACCTACACCGCCGGAGAACGGATTGTGCGGCACTCCTACGTCTACGAGGCCAAATGGTGGACACGCGCCGACACCCCCGACGATCCGGTACTCCAGAACGGGACCACCCCCTGGCGCATCATCGGCCCCGTACTGCCCGGGGACAAGCCGACCCCGCAACTGACTGCACCTGAAGGTACGGCGCCGGAGTGGCAGCCGGCGACCGTCTACGTCAAGGGCGACCGGGTGCTCTTCGAAGGCCGCGTCTTCGACGCCAAATGGTGGACCCAGACAGACAGCCCCGACGCCTCGTTGCAGGGCTCCCTGGAATCGCCTTGGACCAAGCTGCCGGACGCGGAACTACTGAAGATCATGGCCACAGCGACAGCGGCCGCCGCGCCGGCACCCATGACGACGGCACCCGCTCCGGCGCCGTGAACGCCCTGGGTCAACGGGTCTGATTCAGCGGGGCCCGGGCAGGGCGAGCTTGCGGCAGCGGGCGCTGGTGCCGGAGACCCGCTGGGCGAGGCCTGCTGCCGGGAATAGGCCACGAGCCGCGGACTGCAGGAAACTGGCCAGGACACCCGGGTGGATCCTGACTCCTAGACGGTTTTGACCGGCGCGCTGAAACGGCGCGTCCAGGCCAGAACCGCCGGGATCCAGGGAGCCCGCGGCACCGCCCGGCCGGTAATCCGGGACATTCCGGGACATTCCGGGACATTCCGGGACATTCCGGGATCAAGTCTGCGCCGGAGGACCGCCCCCGGCAATAATGGCCGTCCGGACGCTCCGAATGCCCGAACCGGCATTTCACTTCATACTGTCTCGACAACCACGGCTCCGCAATCCCTAAGTCGGTCGGGCGCTCCCGTTCCCTGCATCGGCCATCCACCCGGACTGGACCTCCTCTCCCCCAGGCTGCAGTGATCTGGTCGCTGGCAGGCTGACGGCCACACTGGGCCTGGCTGGGCTGGCGGCTCCGGCCTTGTGCCCGTTGTCGACAGGCGGGCCGACTGTGGGGAAGATCTTAGTGGGGGCTGTATGTCCATAAGGGCCACAGGTCGGTGCCGTTGTACCGTTTGCTCACGTCCGCATTCCGGAACCCGGGGTCCTTGATTCCGGAAGCGGCGGGACGATTCCGGACTCAGCCGGAACGGGGGAACAAAGGAACAACCCATGGCAAGGCACCCGTTATGCTTTTCAGCACGCCCCTGCGGCCAGCCTCCCGCAGACCCGCTACCAGGCGGGCGTTACGGCGATGACGCCTCGAGGATACGCCGGCAGGCCTCGGAGATCATCAGGGCGGTGCTGGCCCATCCGGCGCCTGCGCATACCAGGGCCAGAGAACAGCTACGCGAACACGTGGCCGCACATCCCGGACAGCCGGAAAAGGCGCTGGAGAATCAGCTGATGTCCCTCAGGTCCCTGACCGGGTTTGCTGCGGTATCCCCGCCTGCGTTGCCGCCGGTGGCCACGTCCGTCGGGCAGCACCCGCTGGAAATGCCGGCCCCGGCAATACCGGAACCGCCTCGCCGATCGAGGCGGTTCCGAACGGCACGGTGTTTCTTCAAACAAAGATAGACGACGAGGCGAGCGACACTTCCGACGCGCTTCGCGCGGTCCAAAAACCAATTGCGTCCCGATCGGAATTCTGAACCCGGGCTCCCATGCGTCCGGGTATTCTCTGCCTCGACGTCCCGGGAAACCGTCATTCTCAACTGTGAATTAACCGCCAAACGAAGTTGACAGTCACACGCGAGGGCCTCTCCGGTCTGCCCGCATTGCTGGATGACTACTGCATCGAAACACACTCCCGGAGGAATCAGAATGAACGAAGAAGACCCCGCAGCACGCAAGGGGCGTGGTGAAGAAATTATTGCTATCCCTGTCATTGGAACCGTGATCAAACCGGCAACTGCGCGCAAGGTACAACGGCTGCTGGGCCTCTGGGTCATGTGGCATACCTGCGGAGGCTTGACGGCTCTTCAAGGTTGGTGGGGAATTGATTCCGTGTCGTAAGGGGCCCGTGGCCCTGCTGGGATGAGTGTGTCTAAGCATTCAAACCAGGAACAGGACCACGAGCCTTGACTGAGCCTACCGGGGCGGCGGCTGACGCTGCCACCAGCATCTTCAACCTGCCCGACTACCGCGTCATCTCCGCCACCGTGCTGGAGGACGGGCGCCGCCAGGTCATTGTCGAAACCGACCAGCCACCGGGCTGCCCCACCTGCGCTGTCGTGGCGACGCGGCGAAAGGAACGGCGCTTTCAGCGGATCCGCGACATTCCCGTGGCTGGCGCCGTGGAGGTTCTCTGGTCCAAGTACCGCTGGCACTGCGTGGAACCCGAGGGTCCCCGGCTCTCGTTCTTTGAATCCACCGCCCAGGTCCCGCGCCGCGCCCGCTCCACCGGCCGGCTCCGGGACCACGTCGTTGACGCGGTCATCAATTCCGGCCGGGCCGTGTCCGAGACCGCTGCCGCGTTCGCGGTGTCCTGGTGGATGGTCCGTGCCGCGCTGACAGAAGCCTGCCTTCTGACGCTGCCGGACGTGGATGAGCTCAGCCCGCGCATGCTGGGCATCGACGAACACCGGTTCCGATCAGTGCGGTATTTCCGTGACCCGGAATCCAGCTCGTGGATCCGGCACGAGCCGTGAATGACCACCATCGTGGATCTGGACACCGGGCAGGTCCTGGGCGTGGTCGACGGCCGGGATCACAAGGGCGTCGGGGACTGGCTCTTCGCCCGCCCGCTTCAGTGGCGGCTGGGCGTGCAGGTGGTCGCGATCGACCCCTCGGCCGCATTCGAAGAAAGCGTTGAGGATGTGGCTTCCCCGCACCGCGGTCGCGGTCGATCACTTCCACCTGGTGTCCCTGGCCAACCAGGCGGTGACCGAGACCCGGCAGAACCTCTCCCAGCAGGTCAAGGGCCGCCGCGGCCGCGGCATCGACAAGGCCTGGGCCCACCGGATGTTGCTCCTGCGCGCCGGCGACACACTCTCTGACACCGCGGCCCACCGCCTGGCTGAGGTCTTCGCCGCCGATGACGCCACCGGCAAGCTCCAGGCAGTCTGGAAGGTCAAGGAACAGCTGCGGGCCCTGCTGCGCACCAACTCGCTGGCCGACGCCGCCTCGGCGAAAGAGGAACTCAAGACCCTAGTTGAGGCCGCCGGAAGGCCGGAGACGAACAAGCTCTACCGCACTGTCTGCCGGTGGTGGAACGAGATCGAAGTCCTCATCGTCACCGGCGCCACCACCGGCAAGGTCGAAGCCAACAACACCGGAATCAAGCACATAAACGCACCGCCCGCGGCTACCGCAACGCAGGGAACTACAAATCGATTATCCTCATGACCAGTGCCGCCCGGACGGCGGCATGACACTCATCCGGGAATCAATTTCCCCATGAACCTTGAAGAGCCGCTTTGACGGACTTGTAGACCAGAATCTGATCCCTCACACGAGGCTCGACCAGAACCTGGGGGAGTTTCAGCGGCTCTTCGGCGTCCACATTGACGATTGGATGCCGGAAACGGGCGCGGCCATGAAAAAAGAAGGTGCCTGATGTGTGAATTCTGCGAGGGAATGGGACTGAACTGGTCCGACTGTCTCGACTGCGGCTATGAGTTCATCTGGAAGCACTGGTATGCCGATGCGATGGGGCCGCCCGTTGCGGGGATTCCGGCCGGCACTCCCCACGCCGAGAACGCGACGGAGTCTCCCTCGTGGGTTCCCACGCTTCCCCCTCTCTTTGCGTCGAGTGCGCGCCTGGGGGTATGTCTATCCGATGCCGACTCCCGACGAGCTGGCATGGATGCAGCGCCAACATCGGTAACCCGCACCCCCGCAACGCCCGAACCGCGCGCCAGCGCCGAGGACATCGGGGCGCTGTGTTACGGGGATGACTGGTATTCCAGACAGCAGGACGCCCACAATGGAGTTATGGACCCGATAGATCCAGACCTGGCGCTGGCCTTTACCAGCGCCGCCGCTGTCGGTTCTTCCATGATCCGCAGCTTCCGCATCGACGATGCGAAAGCCTGCACCCGACTCTGCCGCAGAATCCTCACGTTCGCGGCAGCTCCCCCACCCTCAGACCTGGCCGGCATCGTCCGTACACTCACCGGTCTGGACAACATCATGACCGCCCTGCGCCTCCTGACCCGCCGCCTGGACCCGCTCGGGACCATAGACACCGTCCACCTGCGCAACGCCTACGCCGCCATCAGCTCGCTCCGCGATGTTCTGGCCTCCAGCCCGCCGGCTGACCTTCAAGCCGCCCGGAAATGGATGAGCTCCGTCGACAGTCACAGGAATCCGCCCTTGAACCTCGCACACTCTCGTCACCGATAAGCCGCACCGGCGGGCCGGGAAGAGCAGGCGCCGGCGCACCGCAGGCGCCTGAAAAGCGGCCAGCAGTCGTGAGCGATACCTTAACCCGTTCCTGGCCGGACACAAAACGCCCCCGTACCGGTTGGGGGATCGGTACGGGGGCGTTCACGGCTTGCCCCGCCACCACTGGGGGAAGTGCGGCGGGACTTATAAAACATAGACCGGGAGAAGCGCAAGTCAAAAACCGCTGCCGGGGTATGACGAAGGGCGGCTACCGTAAGCGTGGGAAAGTGGCTCGCGACAACCATGGTGGGGGCGGGCCACACAGCCTTCCGGGCGCATTGGCCCCAACGGTCCGTTCCATGGTCTCGGCGCCAGTCCGCGGCAGTCACTCGCCGCGGCGTTCACCTCCGCTGGTCACCCATCACCGGGAACGGCCGAACTCGGTCCAGGCGTTGCACCGGCGCCGCCCCGACTGCGAGGTATTTCGGGGCCCATCCGGCTCCGAAGTCTCCGAATCGCTCACAGGCTGCCGCACCAGTCGGGCGCACACGGCTCTCCTGACGCGCGAGTGTCATCCGCAGACCCGCACCGGTCAGAGGATCCGGGCCGGGGGCCTTGGGGCATACGGCCAGTTCCGGTCCATCACTCCCCTGCGCTGCAGCCTGTCGCGGCCGTGAAGGCGGCGTTCGCGTAGACGATGTGTTGGTCCGCATCGGCAACAAGCCCCCGCAGAACAGCATTCAGAGCGTGGCCGAGCAACGAGTGAGGATCCAACACGGGCACAGGCCTCGCCCCCTCCGGCATTGGAACCCATTGATGATGACCCTGGCCAGCAAACCTGAACATGTCCGAGGAGTGACCGCGCAGCCCCCCTCACTCGATGCCACCACTTCACGACAGAACCGCCATCAGAATCAGTCTATTCAGCTGCGTCCCCCAGGAGAATGAGATCCCCCCAGAACAACAAAGATTGTCTTTGCCCCCGGCTCGGTGCGGTATTGAGGTAATAATCGCCTCAGACGCCATGCAGTATCAAAATTAGGAGCCGTCTTGGTAACCAGAAAAATACGTAAGTTACCCCAGGTAATTAACAGAACCAAGTAAGCCGCCTTAGTAACTAGCGGCCGGGCAGGCGCATTGATCCCGGAGGGCTGGCCAGCCACCGGCGGCGTAGTCGACCAAAAGGGTGGAGTTGCCTGCCTGAGGCGCTGACCAGCTACAATATCGAAAAAAGGGACAGCCCGCCCTCGGCCAAGGGGGTCGAAGGTGGGCCTCCCTTGAGACCGCGCCTCGCCAGGCAAGAATCTCGAGACACAGAATCCAAATGGCAGGACGCCTCCTATCAATCGCACGGCACGTGCGTGATATCGATCACATGTGAGCTTATGTTCTCATTCTTGAGCTTCATGGAAGCGTCATTTATCGTCTTCCAGAATCCGTCACGTCATATGAGCCCATTACGCTTCTTGACGAAACCTTAGAGTAAGGGTTTGTGGAATGGTTGAACGAAATTCGCTGCGCTACCGATACTTCGACAAAGAGCATGGGCGATCCCGTCGGCTCAGGATCAGCTCGTACGTTTTCCTGGGCCTGCTGGCACCGGCCACAGCTGTCGTCGTCTATTACGCCCTTACCAGATAAGGCCTGACAAGCCTGTCTCCAGGACAGCAACGCATCCCGGGGCGCCGATCGGGCATAGAGCCCCACCCGTGTCGAGAGCGACTGAGGAGCAAGTGCCAGAGGAAGCCTTCTCGGCCTTCCTCTCAAAGACAAGGAACTCATCATCACCGATCTCAGCCTGAACACCACCACCGGTAAAATTCATCCGGACCCCATGCCAACAATTCCTCCCCGTCACGAAGCGATGAACACCGTGCCGATTCTGCCCCCAGTGCTGGATGACCGACGGCTGCGGAAAATGGCAGAGGAGACCAGCTGTGAAACAGCCGAACGATTCGCCGCAGGCTACCGCCGGCTGCTTCCTCACCGGGTCCAACGCATGACCGATTCCGTGCGCGTCGAAGAGACGGAAGCGGCCATGGACGCCGCCCTGAGCCTGAAAACCAGCTCCGCTCTCGTCGGCGCGCTTCGGATGGAACGCATCTGCCTCCACCTTCAACAGGCGCTGGACAGGTCGGAAAGCCACACGGCCGAAAAGGCCTGCCAGGAAGCAGAAGACCACCTTCCCCACCTGACAGCAGCCCTGGCCAACAGAGTGGTCGCACAGAATTAGCTGACCGCCTGGACATCTGCTCCACGCTCTTCAGCGGCGGCGAAAAGAGAAGAGTGGGGGTATGGAACCAGACCCGATAACGACCATAGGCGCCGCCATCACGATCACTCGTGGTGCCGGCAAATCGACATCGCCGTAACCAGCTACGGGACGGTCCCGGGTGCAACGTCGCTTGAGTCACCGTCAGGAACTCTGCCTAAGCTCGTTCCCACGTCCGGCGGGAAGTACTCCCTGCACCCAGCTTCCGACGCGAGTCGACGGCCTGAGATCCTTGCCGTTACACGGCCAATGCTTTGAACGTCTGAATGTGCGACGTCCCATTAAAAACCACCGACGTCTGCTAACTGATTCCGGACGCCGGCCAGGGAAAGCATGGTCTGGATATGAGATCTTCCTTCGGTGCGTTTGCCGCTTCGCAGGGCCGCCGTCGGCGGCTCGGGAGGGGTAGGTCAGGTGGCCGGGTCGATGAGTTCGGGGCCGTTGTTGCGGACGCTGTTTACCCGGTCGGTGACCACCGTCGGTGTCAGGGCCGGTTCGGGAATGCCGTCCAGGATCTTTTGCACTTCCGTCTTCAGCACGGTGCAGCTGAACAGCCACCGGTGCGGGTCATCCACCGGCAGGGGCGGGTCGGGCCAAAACTCATAGAGCCCGGCGAAGGCCAGCAGCTCGTTCTTCTCGGAGTGGAGGTAATGGGGGATCTTTTTCCCGTCCGGGGTTTTCTCCCATTCATAATATCCCTCGGCCGGGTTATCCGGTACTCATACCCCGTGGTCTTCAACGTCTTCAACAAGCAGGCTTCCGCTCCCGGTAAGCGTCGAAGCCGGGGTTATCCGGTACTCGTCTTTGACGCTAGCTAACTGGCGTGTCGCTGCAACGTCAGAGGAACGACCGGGCGGATTATGGGCGTGAGCTTGGCGAAGGAGCCGCGCATGAGAGTGCAAAGCATAAGGCTGGAGGGCGAAGAGCCCACGTGGACCTGATCTGCTGCCTGTGCGGGAGATCGAGCCGTACCTTGAGTTCCTGCGGCAGACGGACGCATCCCCGAACAGAGTGAAGGCTTATGCACGAGGGTTGGCGTTGTGGTGGGAATTCCTCGAGCTCCGCGGTCGGAACTGGGACCGGTTCGGTGTTGAGGACCTAACGGGATTCCTCGGCTGGATGCGGTCAGGGCTTCCGCCGGGAGTTGCGTCATTGTCCGCCGTGCCAGCACGCATCTCGGATGCCACGGCGTCCCAAAGACTGCAGGCAGTTCGGTCCTTCTACGTGTTTCACCAGTGGCGCGGCCTGGAAGGAATTCCGGCACTGTTCGTAGGGCGGGAGTCCAGCTCGCCGTACGTGTCGTTCCTGGCACACATACGGAGAGGTTCTCGTGCGGCGTCGGTGAAGGTCCGTCGGAGGCGGCAATCGGCGCCGACGTTGACGCCGGCTCAGATCGACTTGATCAAGGACAGTTGCGCGCGATGGGATCCCGCCGCGCGGTCGTGGTCAGGATCGGTCAGAGACCGGTTGTTCTTCGCTTTGCTTGAGGAAACAGGTGTACGGCTTGGCGAGGCGCTGTCATTGCAGCATCGGGACTGGCATTCGGGCGGCGGAGAGAATCCGTTCATCGAAGTGGTCCCGCGCCCTCATCCCCACGGGGCGCGTGAAGGGCGGAAATTACCGCAAACTCTACATTTCAGATGAGCTGGATCGGCTCTACGCCGAGTACGTCTGGCGCCTGTGTGAGGACGGCCTCGACCTGGCAGTCGATGACATCGACGGGTCGTACGTTTTCGTGAATATTGCAGGCGGTAGGCGTTTCGCCCCGCTTCGGCCGGAGACAAGCGGGGCTCCGGGCTTCGACGCAGCACGGAATGAGGAACTGCTCGATGCTGTCCCGCAGGGGTTGCGGCTGCTGCATTACACCCGGGACTCGGTACCGGCGGAGTATCTGGGTTCGTTCGGTTTCTACCATGGCAAGATCGGCAACATCCATCTCGACGGCCTCGGCACAACGATGCAGAACGAGTTTATCTTCGCGATCTGGCGCATCGTCGAACTCGGCGGGCGAGTGCCCTGCGCGCCACTGGCGTTACTCCTGAGGGAGCTCGCCGCGACGTCGGAACGGCTGCAGCGGGCGGCCCAGCCGTTCAAGAGCGTGATGGACTATACGCCGGCCGAATGGCGCACAGAGCTGTCTACGACCTGGGTCCGACGGACGCAGCAACTGCCGAACTCGAACACGCTGCGCACGATCTTGGCGCCGCTGGACCGGATCAGCAAGCTGCTCTGGTTCGCCTACGACACAAGACCGTGGTGGCAACGAGAGATCTGGGACCTGACGATGGACCCGAGGATCCCCCGACGGCCACAGGAGATGCTCGCGCAGGTAGCGATTCACTGGCACCGCCTCCAGCCTGAATGGCTTCGTCGCGGCACGATGTTCTATGTCAAAACCCAGATCGAAGGCGGCGATCTGTCATGGTCAAGCGCGCACGGCCGCTACGACTGGCTCCTACCCTTCGGTGACTTCGTCGTTTCCCGGGATCTCCCCGGCCCACAACTCACTCCAGATCCGGAAAGGCTGCGCCCGCTGATGTTGGAGTTTCTGGCAGACGTCCGCCAGGCGAAGTCGCGCACCGGCAAGAACAAGGGCAAGCCGCGGTCCGTCGGAAGCATCGCATCAATCACAGCAGCCGTCCGGGGTCTTTACGCATTCATGAACGACTTCGGCCCTGAAGCCGCGGTCGCAGTTGGCGATGAGCGTTGGGCGGGAATCGGGAACGAGTACCTGCGATTCTGGAGACTTGGCGACATTCCACGCAACACCCAGAAACATCGATACGACGAACGCCACCTGATTAGCGACGCCAACATGGCAGCTCTGGCCGCACACGCTCACCTGCTAAGTTCTCCCCGCTCAAGCAGCGGCCTGGAAGATGAACAGGCGATGCGCATCCTTCTCCTAATGATGAAGACAGGACGTCGAATCAACGAGATCTGCATGCTGGATCTCGACCCGATCATCGCTGTCGAGGGACCCACACCTGAGGGTGAACAAATCGCCAAACTGCGCTACCAGCAGACCAAAATAGATGACGCTCCGAACACAATACTCATCGATCAGGAAGCGATAGCCATCGTTGCTGAGCAGCGCCGGTGGCTCACCGAGCACTTCGCTGAGGACATTACGCCGAAGTACCTGTTCGTACGGGCCCAAAGCAATTTGCAAGGCGTTCATCCCTATCAGGCCGGGCAGTTCCGGAACCAGCTACGTCGCCTTGTTGCCCTCGCCGGCCTGACCGAACCCGACGGGACCGCGCTGGATTTGGGCAAAACACACCGGTTCCGGCACACGAAAGCGACCAGCCTCATCAACGGCGGTGTCCCCCTGCACGTCGTCCAGCGATATATGGGCCACCTAAGCCCGGAGATGACCATGCACTACGCGCAGACCCTGGACGCAACAGCCAAAGCAGAGTTCCTCCGCGTCCGGAAGATCACGGCGTCCGGCTCCCAACCCGGAATGGCGACTGACGACCTCTACGAACTGATGGCTTTGGACTCGCGCACCGACCGCGTGCTGCCGAACGGCTGGTGCACGCTCCCACCCGCCAAAACCTGCGACAAGGGCAATGCTTGCCTCACCTGCAACCTCTTTGTCACCGACGAAAGGTTCCTCGGTGTTCACGAGGGCGAGATTGTCGCCCTCGACCAGCTCATCGACCGGCGGCAGGCCGCGCACCAGGAACATACAGGGCAGCCCATGAGCGAAAACCACGTCTGGCTCACGCTTCGGCGCCGGGAACAGCGCGCGCTCAAGACCATCGTAGATTCGCTCAAAAAACAGCCGGACGGCGCTCCTGAGCCACTTCGCGGCGCAGGAGCACAATCCCGGATCGCCGCGGACCGACACGATAAGGAGGACTCGCAGTGAGCCGAGGCAACCCCGAGTTGCTCGCGCAGGCTGCTGCACGAAAACGCCAGGCAGCACGAGACCGTGCTGATGCCGGGATACGAGCGCTCCTCAAGGTCGGCGCCCCCATCACTTTCGAGGCCGTGGCCGCAGCGGGGAACGTTTCCAAGGATTTCCTTTACCGCACGACCGACCTGCGCGACCGTATTCAAGACCTTCGCAAGCGCACTACGGGCAAGCCGGGAGTCGCCCCGTTGGGGGAGCCCGCCGCAGCAACGACGACGAGCAGTGTGGTCCGCACGCTCACCATTACCCTCAGAGAGGAGCGCTCCCGGCATCGGGCCGAGATCTCCGAACTCAAGACCGCCCTAGAAGCCGCCCACGGCGAGCTGTTGAGGCTACGGCGCCTCCATGGGGACTCGGGGCAGGATGATGCGCCAAATAACTTCTCGAAGCGCCTACCCTCCGGCCAGCGTGTGAGCCCCGGCGGCCAAGGCGAGGATGACCGCCGCGACGGCGGCACTAGGGGGTAGCTGGAACGGCGCTTTGTCGGAACATGGTGCGCCTTCTCTTTCGTTCGGGGCGGCGGCCGCCGGTTCACGCAGGTCAGTCTCGGGCTCCTCTTGCCGGGAATCCCCAGCGCCTACATAGCGGCGTCGGCGAGGAAGGATCCGATGATCTCCGCAATGATCACGGTGAAGGTAATGGCGAAGACGAGGATCAGTTCGCCCCCGGTTCCCTGCTGCGGCCGCGCCGTGGTCGTGGTCGCGCCCGCTCATGCGTGCCCGTCCGGGCGGGTGCCGGTCAGCGTGATGTCTTGCTGTCCGAGCCCTGACCCGCACCCCTCGCAACAGCCGTCGGCGGAAGATTCATCCGGACCGTGTCCTGCGTCTCCGGGCGCCTCAGCTGCATGGGGAACAGTGCAGCATACGTCGCCCTGCCAGGCGCTTATGCCTTCCCGGACGGCGATGACAGCGATGACCAGCGCGGCGGCCGCGTCGGCCCACCACCAGCCCAGGGTGCTGTTGAGGACCAGGCCCATGAGCAGGACGGCCGAAACGTAAGTGCACAGCAGAGTCTGTTTGGAATCGGCAACCGCGGTCCGGGATCCGAGCTCCCGTCCGGCGCGGCGCTGCAGCCAGGACAGGACGGGCATGATGGCCAGGCTCAGTGCAGCGATGATGATGCCCGGTGTGGAGTGCTGCGCTTCGCCGCCGCCGGCCAGGGAGGTCACGGAGTCGAAGGTGACGAACGCGGCGAGGGCGAAGAAGGAGATCGCGATGAGCCGCAGCGTCAGATGCTCGCGATGCTCGGGATCCTTGGCGGAGAACTGCCAGGACAGGGCGAGGGCCGAGGCCACCTCGATCACTGAATCCAGTCCGAACGCGATCAGCGCCGAGGATTCCGCGACGCCACCGGCCCAAAGGGCGACAACGGCCTCGATAACGTTGTAGCTGATGGTCGCGGCGGCGAAGAGCCGGATCCGGCGGCTCAGAACGGCGCGGCGGGCCGGGGCTGGCGCGAGTTGGGAGGTGCTCACGTCAGGCACGTCCCGTCAGGTGCGCAGCAGGACGGGTCCACAGCCAGCACGACGCCGAGCAGGTCACCGATCGCGTGTCCCAGCCGGGCATCGGCGAGCTCGTACCGGCTCCGCCGACCGTCCGGAACAGACACGACGAGGCCGCAGCCGCGAAGACACGTCAGATGGTTGGAGATGCTCTGTCGCGATACGCCCAGAGAATCAGCCAGGTCCGACGGGTAGGCGGGTGCCTCCGCGAGAGCCAAAAGAATCCGAGCCCGGGTCGGATCCGAGACCGCGTAGCCGAACCGCGCCAGCACCGGTGCATGCGTGAGTGTTACCATGACTTGAAAGTACAGCGATAGATGTATCCACGCAATTCTGTACCTATATTTGCCCGGTCCACCCCCAACCGTCCCGGCTGCTACTCGATCTTCAGCGGCAAAAAGTCTGGAGAGGTGGAGCGCTTGAGGACGCGTCTTCAACACTCCCGACCCGCAGCTGCCCGGACGACGGGTAAAGGACTACAGATAAGCCGGGATCAGAGCCCGCCGCTTGATCGCCGCCTTGCGGAAAGCCGGCTTCTCCAGAATGGATTCGCTCCGGGCGTTAATCAGCTTCGAGCCGATCTTCACATCCTTGACCCAGGACGGGACGAGGCCCCAGCGGGCGATCAACAGCCGGCGCTCCACGGCGTCCTCATCCAGCCGCTCGGCGATGATCGGGACATCCTGGGTCGGCGCCACATTCCAACTCGGCGCAGGCGGGCTGCCCTCGACGTCCTTCGCCTCGAAATGACGCAGGAGATCCCCGGTCGCCTTGGACATCACGTACCTGCCGCACATGCCTTAATTCTCCCCCGTTACATTTATTGGGTTCCCGACCGCCGGGGACATGGTCGCTGGACCCGGTATGACTTTCCTGCCCTGTCACTGATGATCCGAATCTTCTATATCTGTCAAGCCGTCCTCGGGACCGTGTCGTTAGCGGTGTGGAGCGCGTTCAGGGCGCGATAGAGGTGCCGGGCGAGATATCTCTTGAGGATGCGGCGGATCTCTCGTGGGTTCTTACCTTCGACTTTCTTGCGTTCGGCATAGGCCCGGGTGACGGGGTCGTGGACCATCCTGACGACGGTAGCCATGTGGAGTGCACTGTTGAGGCGCCTGTCGCCTCCTCTGTTGAGTCTGTGTCGGACTGTGTTCCCCGACGATGCTGGGATGGGATTGACCCCGGCCAGGGCGGCGAAGGCGGCCTCGGAACGTACCCGGCCCAGATGCGACCAGGCTGTGTAGACCACGGCGGCGGTCACGGTCCCGATTCCTGTTTCCTCCAGAAGCGGAGCGGCGGGGCTGGACTCCAGAAGCTCCGTGGTGCGGGTGTGATTGTCCTTAAGCTCGGCGTCCAGCGTGGTGATGCGCTTGGCGAGCCGGACGGCCTCGGCCCGCGCAGTCGACAGAGCCAACTCTTCGTCGCGGGCGCGCCAGTGGGAGATCTCGGTGATCTGGGTATCGGTGAGGGGCTTGCGGGCGTCGATTCCTAGGTCGATGGCCCGCAGTAGGGCGGTAAGGGCGTTGACCTTAGCGGTCCGCTCGAGCGTCATCTGCTCTCTGGCGGCGACCAGGACGCGCAGGGCGGCACGGATTCCATCGTCCTGTCGCGGGATTCGCAGACGAGCCTCGTCCAGTGGAAGAGCTGCTGCAGCGATGGCGGCCGCGTCCAGCGGATCGGATTTTCCGGCGCCCCGGCGGGCGGGTGCGTAGGCCCTGGGGGCTTCAACGACTCGGTACCCCGCCCTTCCGACGGTGCCCGTGAGCAGGGCCCCGTAGCTGCCGGTGCCCTCGATGACCCACAAGGCACCGAGGTCGCCGCCCGTGCGGCGTGCGGCCCAGGCGATCGCACGGTTCCTACCGGCGTGCGTATTCGGGAAGGCCTGGGTGCCCAGATGCTCGCCGCTGGCGGCGATAACGGCATAGGTATGTGTGCGGGCGTGGGTGTCCACGCCGATGACGAACGGGTGGGAGCATGCGACAGTGGTCATCGCGGTCGGGGTTCCTTCCTCACGAACGGGCAGATGCTTCAGGCCGCGCGGTGCGGCCCGGACGCCGGCCCGGGTGAAGGTCACTCAGAGGCATTCCTGTGATGAGCCACAGTCCTAAGGGGCTGGGCAGTCTTCTGATCAAGCCATCGAGGTGGGCCGGGCAGGCACTGGCCGCCATTTCCGTGACCGGACAATTCGGATCCAAGGCCCAAGAAAGGGCCGAGGGGGTGTTGAGTCACAGCCAGGAAGAGGCGTCCAGCACCAACCCTGCCAGCCAGTCCCAGACCAGCCACATCAAGACTCACAGGGGGGTGTTGTCGCCGGGTCCGGAGGCACTTGTTGACCGCTGATAGGGACAAGGCCGGACCAACGGGTTCAGGTCTCTTCGTAACGTGGGTGCCGGCAGCGGGTGTCGTGACTGCGGCCATAGAGTGGTGCGAAGGAGCGCCAGTATGGATCAGGGATTCGACGTTTACTGCGGACTTGATGTCGGCAAGAGCGAACACCACGCCACCGCGCTGAGCCGCGCCGGCGAACGCCTTTTTGATAAGCCGTTGCCGCAGGACGAAGCCCGGCTGCGGGAGCTTTTCACGACGCTGCAGCAGCATGGGAACGTGCTGATGGTCGTGGACCAGCCCAACACCATCGGTGCCCTGCCCGTGGCGGTGGCCAGGGATTGCGGCTGCGAAGTCGCTTACCTGCCCGGGCTGGCCATGCGCAAAGCGGCGGATCTGCATCCCGGTAATTCGAAAACAGATGCCCGGGACGCATTCATCATTGCCGAGACAGCCCGGGCGATGCCTCACACGCTGCGGGCCGTGGACCGGGACAGCGAGGTCCTCTCCGCACTGAAAGTCCTCTCCGGGTTCGACGCCGATCTGACCCACGAATGCACCCGCGCCATCAACCGGCTGCGGTCCCTGCTGCTGCAGATCTTCCCGGCCCTGGAACGTGCCTTCCCCGGCACGGTCCTGACCCGTCCCCTCGTCCTGGACCTGCTGATCAAATACGCCGGTCCCACGGGCCTGCGCGCCGCAGGCCGCACCAACGTGCTGCGCTGGGCCCGCCACCACAGCCGGAAGGACCCCGTCCAGCTTGTAGATGCAATCTTCACCGCGCTCGGAGAGCAGACGGTAACCGTCGCCGGAACCGAAGCCGTCGAACTCGTCATCCCGCGCGTCGCCGCCCAGATCAAGGAACTCAAACACCAGCGCGCCATCGTCGCCGACGAAGTCGAGAAACTCCTGGACGACTTCCCTCTTTCCCGGGTCTTGATGTCCATGCCGGGAGTCGGCATCAAGACCGCCGCGACGATACTCCTGACCATCGGCGACGCAAGCAGCTTCAAAACCGCCGGGCACCTCGCCGCCTACGCCGGCATCGCGCCCGTCACCCGCCGGTCCGGCACCTCCATCCGCGGCGAATTCCCGGCCCGCTCCGGCAACAAACAACTCAAGAACGCGCTCTTCCGATCCGCCTGGATCGCCTCGTGCCATGACCCGCTCTCCAAGGCCTACTACGACCGGAAACGCGCCCAAGGAAAGAAGCACAACGCCGCCATCATCTGCCTCGCCCGGCGCCGCTGCGACGTCATCCACGCGATGCTCCGAAACGGGACACTCTACGAGGAAAAAGCTCCCCAGGCCGCTTGACCAAAAGCATAGGGACACCCCCCGCCGGGGTTCCCGGCGGGGGGGGTTGGAGGGTCAGTCCTCGGTGGTTGTTTCCTCGGGGATCTGCCCGGCGGCGATCCGCTGGGCCGTCTTGTCGTAGGCGGCCTCGATGTAGGCCAGCAGGTCATCCTCCCGGACGCGCCAGACGCCGCGGCCGCCGAACTGCGCGGCCCGCAGTTCCCCGCTGCGCACCAGCGCATACACCAAAGGTGTGTTGACGTTCAGGACTTCCTTCACCTGATCCAACGTCAGCATCCTGGGCAGTCCCCCACCAACCCCCGGCACCGCCGGCGCGTCGGTGTCGTCGGTCCGTTTCGCCGTCATCGGGTCCCCCCGTTCCGGTGCTGCAGTTCATCCCTCGTGCGTTGCCCGCGGCGCAGCGCACCGGCCGGAACCGGATCCCATGCCCGGCCCTGGTTGTGGCGGCGCTGCAGCCGCTTCACCTCCCGCATCGTGGCCCGCACGATGAAGTCCGACACGGACGCGTCCCCTTCCAGGTGACCTGCGGCCAGGAACGCCGCACGGACCTGGCCGGCCTGGTCTTCAGTGAAATAGGGCGTGAACGCCGCGATCTTCTTCATCCCGTTGATCTTCCCTCACGCAGTGCCCGGCTCATGAACCTTGGCCCCTCCCGGCGTGGCCCCTGACGGTCCGCTCCGGCAGGACCGGACGGACGGTCCAGAACACCAGCAGGACCGCACGTGCCGCGGTCAACAGGACATCGGGCCAGCTGAACCCTTCCACCCCAGAGCCGGGACATGGCCGGGAGGTGGTTATCGTCGCAATAACGTTGCCCATCTAGCCCGGTTCCGGAGCGTTCCTGCAATGTCTTGGCCATCAGTGCCCCTGCATTCGATCCGCGGATGTTTGGGCCTCGTGCAATCTCAGAGGGGCGGCTCGGGATCGGGGGCCGGGACATTGATGTGGCCGTCCGGGTTGGCCGCGAGCCCAAACCACGCATCATCATCGTTCCCATACTCCCGGGCGGACAGGCTGAACCTGTCCGGCGGGAGCTCCTCATCCTCCTCCGGGCCGGGGCCGGTGCGCGTGACTTCCGCGGTGGTGTGGCGCAGGGACGGGCCGATGTCCTCGACCTCGAGCTCGACGACAGTGCGCACCTCCCCCGTCTTCGCCGTATAGGACCGGGGCTTCAGGGTGCCGGTGGCGATCACGCGCATGCCCTTGGCCAGGGACACGGCCGCGTGTTCAGCGGTCCCGCGCCACGCCGTGGCGGACTGGAACAGGGTATCCCCGTCGGTCCACCGGCCGGTCGGGGCGTCGAAGGTCCCGGGAGTGGAGGCGATGGTGAAACGGGCGACGGCCGTTCCGGCTCCCGTGGACCGCAGCACCGGGTCGGCGGTGAGGCTTCCGATGACTACCACGCTGGTTCCGCCGGTCATGCCAGAGCGCCTTCCCGGACGGTTTCGATCCCGATGACCCGGGCGATCCTGGCCGGGTTCAGCCCGGACCAGCGGTCCTCGCTGTCATCCGTGTCGTAGACCACCACGGGGACCTGGGAGTAGCCGAGCTCCTCGGTGATGTACTCGAAGGCGCCCGGGTTGGCGGTCACATCCACCTCGGTGAAGGCGATGCCGACGTCGGTGAACTTCTGCCTGGTCTTGGCGCAGCCGAAGCATCCGACGGCCTTGGCGTAGATGGTGAGGGTCATATCAGCACCTGGATTCGTATCTCGATAAGTTTCGTTCGTCTGGCTAACCTGCTGCCCCAATTCTACCAATCATTCAACTGAATGAAGAGACGTTTTCCCCGGATTCACTGGCGTTTTCACCTGCGCGTTAGGTGATATTCCCGGTGGCGGGACCGTCAGCTCCCGGTGTCGATGTCGATTTCAGAAGCTGACTGCACAGATGTCAGAAGTCCTCTGCACATGACCCTGTTAGAGGGCTCAAATCCGCCGTTGTCAGAAGCTGACTGCACAGATAGTCACACGGTTGTGGATCTGCGCACATGACTTCTGACCTATGGCTGGTCGGCATATCCCTGCACTAAGGTGCTTCTGTTCAGTGCTCCTGTTCCCAAAAGGAGGCAGTAATGGAGGCTGATCCGGACCGGATTGTTGCGGATGGGCAGCTGACAATGTCGGACGCTGCATGGGAACAGGCCAAGAGTCGTGCGGCAGTGATCGGTGCGCTGGCGACGCGTCGCGTTACGGGGATTGCTGCCGCTGATGAGGCAGCTATGAAGCTGGGTGTTTCCCGGCGTCAGGTTTATGTATTGCTTGGCCGCTACCGCCAGGGCTCAGGTCTTGTAACTGATCTCGCGCTCCATCGTTCGACCGGCGGCAAGGGCGGAAACCGTCTGCCTGAAGAGGTTGAGGACATTGTGCGCGGCCTGATTCGTCGGCGGTTTTTGACACGGCAGAAGTTGAGTGTGGCGGCATTGCATCGGGAGATCATCCGGACCTGTACGTTGCAAGGAATAAAGGCTCCGACCAGAAACACGGTCAGCCGTCGCATCTCGATGCTGAACCCGGTTGAGGTTGGGCGTCGCAGGGAGGGCCGGGATGCTGTGAGGCCGCTGCAATCAGCTGGTGGTGAGGTGCCGGTGATCGGCTCGATCCTGGAACAGGTTCAGATTGATCACACGGTTATAGACGTCGTCGTCGTGGATGAACGCGAGCGTCGACCAGTTGGCCGCCCATATTTGACCGTTGCCATCGATGTCTTTAGTCGGGCTCTTGTCGGGCTGGTCCTCACACTGGAACCGCCGTCGGCATTGTCGGTCGGGCTGTGCCTGGCTCACGCTGTTGCTGACAAACGTCCCTGGCTAGAGCAGCTCGGCGTCAGCGTTCAGTGGCCAATGAGTGGTAAGCCCAAGTCGCTGTTCCTCGATAACGCGGCAGAGTTCAAGAGCGAGGCGTTGCGGCGCGGCTGCGAGCAGCACGGCATCCGCTTGTCCTATCGTCCCCCTGGACAGCCCCACTACGGAGGCATTGTTGAACGCGTCATCGGCACGTTCATGCGTGAAATCCACCAGCTACCCGGCACGACCTTCTCGAGTCCGGTGGAGCGGGGCCGGTATGACTCGGAAAAGATGGCCGCACTGACCTTGCCCGAATTGGAAAAGTGGCTGGTGCTGGCCGTCGCCAGCTACCACGGCAGCAGGCACAGCACGTTAGGTCAAACGCCGGCCGCTGCATGGGCTGCCGGGACTGCTGCCACCGGCATACCTGCAGTTACGGCAAATCAGACGGCATTCCTCGTGGACTTCCTACCGGTCATCCGTCGCACGCTGACCCGCACCGGTTTCCTCATCGACCACGTCCATTACTTCGCCAATGCCTTGAAACCATGGATCAGCCGACGTGACAGATTAGGCAAATTCATCATCCGACGCGATCCCCGGGACATCAGCAGAATATGGGTCCTGGAACCGGACGGTCATAACTATGTGGAGGTCCCTTACCGGTCGATCTCCAACCCTTCCATCAGCCTCTGGGAACACAGGCAAGCTCTGACCCGACTACGCGAACGCGGCGCAGCCCAAGTGGACGAAGCAACCTTGTTCCGGATGATCGAGCAAATGCGCCAAGTCAGCGAGACTGCCGTGAAAACGACCAAAAGCCTGCGGAGGGAAACAGAACGCCGCAAACAGGCTAAAGACCCACACCACTCAGGCACCCAATCCACACAAATCCCATCTGCACTGGATGTGCCGGTAGACGTCGAGCCGGGAGAGGCCGCCGTTCAACCCTTTGAGCAAATTGAGGAATGGTAACCGTGGACAATCGCCAGCCGCCGGCTCCGGCGCACCTTCATCCTGCAGCACGGGAACTTTCAAAGCTTCCAACGGAAGAGCGCTTGCAGCGCATTCGCGCGGACCGGTGGATCGGCTATCCGAAGGCCGTTGACGCTGTAGAACGCATGGAGGTGCTCTTTGGCTGGCCGAGAAAACAGCGCATGCCCAACCTGTTGCTGATCGGACCAACGAACAATGGCAAATCCATGATCGTCGAACGGTTCCGTCGGGCACACCCCACCGTGACAGGACCCGCCGGTGAGAACATACCCGTTGTATGTCTGCAGATGCCATCGGAACCATCAGCGCTTCGGTTCTATACGGCCCTGCTTTCGGCGATTGGTGCGCCGTTACGGCCACAGCGGCGCCTCCCCGAAGCTGAACGACTGTCACTTTCACTCCTGCGAGAGGTGGGAGTCCGAATATTGGTGATCGACGAGATCCACAACGTCCTGGCTGGACCGGGTGAGAAACGACGGGAGTTTCTCAATCTGTTGCGGTTTCTTGGTAACGAGCTCCACGTTCCCCTGGTTGGCGTCGGCACCCGCGAGGCCTACCTTGCCGTCAGATCCGATGACCAGCTCGAGAACAGGTTTGAACCGTTCATCCTGCCGCTCTGGGAAGTGGGCGACGAAGCCCGGTCGCTGCTGGCCAGCTTCGCTGCTTCATTTCCCCTGCGCCGTCCATCCCTGATCGATACGGAGGACATGACCCGGTATCTGCTCGCACGCAGCGAGGGCACCATCGGGGAACTCGCCCGCCTGCTGACGGCCGCCGCTGTCGCCGCTGTTGAGACGGGCGAAGAGAGGATCAACCACCGGACGTTGACCCTGGCCGATTACCTAGGCCCTACCGAACGACGCAGGATTTTCGAAAGACAACTGCTGTGAACCCTGCCCGACGCTGGCCGGTCCATCCCCGGCCGGAACCAGGTGAAGCACTGACGTCATGGCTCCGGCGCATCGCATCGCGTTACGACGCCGACCTTGACGACCTCGTGTCCGACGTGGGGTTCTGGCCGGAAGCCGTTGGCGACCTGGACACCTGCCCACCCGATGGGTTTGCTCGCGAGCTATCCGAGCGAACCGGGGTGGACGTGGAGCAGATACGGAGGATGAGTCTCACCGGCTGGTCACCCTGGCTGATTGACCCGATTGGACCGGGCCCTGACACGTTTACGGTCTATAACCAGCAGTTCTCTGTGCTGCTGGGAGTCGGAAGACGGCGAGTGAGAGAGATCCCTACCTGGCTGCCGTGGCGTTCAACGCGGCCGGCATTGCGGGCATGCCCTCAGTGCATCGCCGCGGCGCAACCGCCGTATCCCTACCAATTGCTGTGGCTGCTTCCGCTAACACTCAGCTGCCCGTTCCATAAATGCTTCCTCGGAGTGCGCGAAAACCCGGTCAGCCAACTCGCGGACTGGGAGCACAAGCCCCCGATCCCGAGGCCCGCGTCGCCGACGGTCCTCAAGATGGATGCCAGGACTTGGCAAGCCATGGCTACAGGGGTCGCCGACCTACCGGGGCGTCGGATCCACGCTGAAACATGGTTCCGACTCCTCCGGACGATCATCGACGAACTGGAGGCAACCATAACCGAATGCACGACCGCAGCGCGCATGATCACAGGGATCTGGAAGGACGCCGGATATCCTGCGCGCGTGGGACCACTGAGTTGGCAGCCCCATGAAAGCTATCCGGTCGACGTTCAGGTCCGTGCCCTCCAAACAGCCGCGACGGCCATCCACCTGCTCGAACGCGGAACCCTCACCGGTCGAGGTCCCGACGCCGCATTTTTCGTACCTGTACTGGGAGTCGCAGACATGGAGCCTCAAGGAAGGCCGTTGGACCTTGGAGTCCTGAGCGCTCAGGAGCTGAACAAGCGAGTCAGAGCCTAGGAACAGTCCAGCGAGGGATCCCCCTGCGGGCAGCCGACTAATCCGACTCGGTGTCTCGCAACCCCAGTGTCTCGAAACCCATAGGTTTCGAAGCAAATCAATGTGGCGAATTGTGAACAGGAGTGCAGAGCAAACGGGCACTTGCGCATAGGCGTACCGGCCAGTCACTGATCACAACCCGTCTGCACAAGCCCCGGATTTCAGCGGGATTCTGTGCAGTCGGGTTCTGAAAACGACATAGCCGGCGGGTTCCCAGTCAGCGGAGAGTTGCGGTGGATCGCCGACTTCCGGACGACAGGCGGCAGGCAGCTTTCCCGCAAGATTCCGCCTCCTGGCCGGTTCCTCACTCGCGCCGGCACGCCCGGTTAGAGTGGTGCCATGACGCTGGGGGACGCGGCCGCCGAGCCGCTGGTACACATCAAGGACTTCCGGATGGACTTCGGGGACACGACGGTCATCAGTGACCTCTCTTTCGACGTCCGGGCGGGGGAAACCTTCGGGTTCCTGGGCAGCAACGGCTCGGGGAAGACCACGACGCTGCGGGCGCTGCTGGGGATCTACCAGCCGACCGCCGGGACCCTCCACATCGGCGGCAAACCCTTCACCCCGCAGGACGGGGCCCGCCTCGGCTACCTGCCCGAGGAGCGCGGACTTTACAAGAAAGAGTCCGTCCTGGACGTGATGGTCTACTTCGGCCGGCTCAAGGGCCTGGACAAAGCCCGCGCGAAGGCCTGGTCCCGGGACTACCTGGAACGGGTCGACCTGGCCGACAAAGCCACCACCCGGCTGGATAGGCTCTCCGGCGGGCAGCAGCAAAAGATCCAGCTCGGCGTGACCATCATGAACGACCCCGAACTGCTGATCCTGGACGAACCGACCAAGGGCTTCGACCCGGTCAACCGGCGGCTGCTGATGGACATCATCGAGGACCAGAAGCTCGCCGGCGCGACCGTCATCATGGTCACCCACCAGATGGAAGAAGTCGAACGCCTCTGTGACCGGGTGATCCTGCTCAAGGACGGCACCTCCCGCGCCTACGGCACCGTCGCCGAGGTCCAGGAACAGTTCGGCGGCACCGTCTACCGGCTCTCCTACACCGGGCCCCTGCCTTCTTCGGCCCTGTATGACATCGTCAGTGCCGCCGGCGGGCACGCCGAACTCTCCCCCAACCCCGGCGCGGACGAAGCAACGGTGCTGCGCGAGCTCATCGGCCACGGCGTGGCCGTGAAGTCCTTCGCCACCGCCAGGACGTCCCTGGACGAGGTCTTCATCAAGATCTACGGCGAAACCCACGACATGGCGGAGGCATAAAACCCCATGACACAGAAAACCTCCACGCAGCTCCCCTCCCCCGCCTCGGCGCCGGCAACCCCGCCGCCCACGCCCAAGCGTCCCTTCGCCGGTCACAACCTCGGCACCGTCGTCGGGTTCGAATTCACCCGCACCGTGAAGAAACGCCGCTTCTGGATCGCCACCCTGGCCATCCCGGTAGTGATGGCCATCGTCTTCGGCCTCGTATACCTGAGCAACTCCTCCACCCACGCCAGCGCCGACGCCCAGAAGACCGCCGCCATCTCCTTCACCTACACCGACGCCTCCGGACTCATCACCCCGGCCATCGCTACCGCCATGGGCGGCCGGCAGGCCAGCGATCCGGACAAGGCGCTGCAGGACGTCAAAGACGGCGTAGCGGAGGCCTACTTCGCCTACCCCGCCGACATCGCCACCCAGCCGGTCAAGGTCTACGGGCAGGACCAGGGGATCTTCGACAACGGCAAGTACGACGCCGTCGCCAAGCAGCTCCTCACCGCCTCAGCCCAGGCCACGATCGGCTCCCCGCAACTAATGGCCGCGGCCAGCGGCGACGTCAAGACCGAATCCCAGACCTTCAAGGACGGCCAGCCCGCCGGCGGCATCGGATCCGCCGTCCCGCCGCTGATGTTCCTGCTGATCTTCTACGTCTCGATCATTCTGCTCTCCAACCAGATGCTCAATTCCACCCTGGAAGAGAAAGAAAACCGGGTCACCGAAATGATCCTCACGACCCTGAACCCGACCACCCTGATCATCGGCAAAATCATCGCCCTGTTCATGGTCGGCCTGGTCCAGATCCTGGTCTTCCTCACCCCCATCGCCGTCGGATACGCCTTCTTCCGCGACAAACTCGCCATGCCCGACCTGGACCTCTCCACCCTGGGCTTCGAGCCCGGCACCATGATCGTCGGGGCGCTGCTGCTCCTGGGCGGATTCACCGTCTTCACCGGTGTCCTGGTCGCGATCGGCGCGGTCATGCCCACCGCGAAGGACGCCGGCACGATCTTCGGGCCCCTGATGGCGCTGATTTTCGTCCCCTTCTACGCCATGACCCTCATCGTCTCGGACCCGCGCGCCCCCATCGTGCAGATCTTCACCTACTTCCCGCTCTCCGCCCCCGTCACCGCCATGCTCCGCAACGGCTTCGGCACCCTCAACCCGCTCGAGGCCACCATCGTCATTGCCGAACTCTTCATCATCGGAATCCTCATCCTCCGACTCGCCGTCCACCTCTTCCGCTACGGATCCATCCAATACTCGGGCAGACTCTCCATCGCCGGCACCTTCCGCAAACGCACCACACCCGTCGGTAAATGACCCGCCCCGCCGGCACACGGTTGTCGCGCTGGGTGCTCGAGGCGCCTGCGGCTAACTGTGGCCGGCACCCGTTGCCCACTTGCCAAGATCCCTGCAGCTCACGTTTTGACCGGCTTTGTTTCCAGCAACGAGTTATGACCACCGCTGCTGGGGCATTCGGAGCCTTTTCGGAGGCTTGCCAAGGACGGGTCGGAAACGGTCGTTTTTGATTCCCGCGGCGAGTCTTGGCTCGCGCGTGACGCGACCTCGTGGATTTCCCGTTAGTCTCTTGGGGGCCCTTCACTACCGACAGGGCTGGAGGCAAGTGCGCTTGTCTCTTGCGATGAATTGGGGACAGCGATGAGTAGTGCAAAAGGCCGCGGCATACAACAACTACTTCTTGCCGTTATCGCTGTATCAGCCCTCTCTATAGCCATCGGTTCGGGACGACAAAAATCTTCACTAGCTATATCGCCCGCCTACACCCAGAACCCGGCTAAGCCCGCAACAACCGTCAATCCCTCACGGCGCAAGATGATTGCCGGTCTCGTCATCCGCTCAATCGCCGCACTTCTGATTTTGACGCTTGATGCATTGCTTCTCTGGAAAGTCGGTGACAAAGCGTCAACTGCTTTTGGCGCCACAGCCGTTGCCATCGGCGCAACTCTCGTGTTGCTTGCTGACACCGACCCGATGGGTTTGAGCACGCGAGACTGGCGTAAGGGGGCTAAAGCCTTTGGAAACATCTTTGTTGCGGTGGGGGGCGGGGTGCTTGTCTTAGCAGCTTGGCAGCCATTTTTTTAGGCCTACCCCCGGCCGTGTGGATAACGTTCTAAAACTGATCAGTGTGCGGCCTTTCATGGGAACTGGAGAGTAGATGCCCCGTATGTCGGTCAATGCCCGAGAGCTGAAGCGCAAGTCACTTTCATCTCTCCGTGCAGCGGTGACGAGCTTCAATTCGCTCGACAACGATGGTCGGGCGACCGCTGTTTTGTTGAATCTCCAGCATGCCTTCGAAATGCTTCTGAAAGCTTCCTTGGACTCCGCGAAGGTTTCGGTCTTCGATAAGCGGTCTGAAAAGTCGATTTCATTTGAGGCGGCGATCAGGAAGTGCCAGGAGACTCCGGGCATCAAGGTTTCCGAGGGTGACGCTGGAACCATGCGGGTAATTGATGCTTGGCGGGATGCGGAGCAGCATTGGTATGCCACTGTCGATGAAGGCCTGTTGTATCTGCACGTCCGCGCAGCGATCACGCTCTACGATGACCTGCTTTATAGAGTTTTCCAGGAACGGCTGGGCGATCATCTTCCTGCACGGGTACTGCCTATCAGCGCCGAGCCTCCACAGGACTTCCAGCTATTGGTCGACCGGGAGTTTTCACGCATCGCGGAACTGCTGCACCCCAAGAGGCGCGGGCGGGGCGAGGCGCACTCCCGCATCCGCGCCCTCCTTGCCATGGAGTCACACACAGACCCCGATGCGGCGGAGATTCGAGAGGCGGACGTACGCAGGGTCGAGCGCGGAGTGAAATCGGGGAAGCCCCGGGCACAGGTATTTCCCAAACTGAGCAGCGTAGGATCACAAGTCTCCGGAGAAGGACTGACCGTCGAAGTGAAGCTGGTGAAGACCGGGGGACTTCCGATGACCTATGTTGCTGCAGACAGCGACGTCGAACCTTCCGCGATTCGTATGGTCGATCTGGAAAAGAAGTTTCACATGAGCCCATACGAGCTAGCCGACAAGGCCGGCATTGAGCGCACTAAGGCGACAGCGGTCCGCCGTCATTTCAATCTGGACTCAAACGATGACGTCCACTCACACCGCTTCGTTTTTGGTTCCCAAAAGTACATGCGGTACTCAGACAATGCGCTGAAGAAGATGAAGGAAGCCAAGACGTCTTTGAACCTGGCCGACCTCTGGAACGCTCATCGCACTCCACCCAAGGGCAAGAAGTTGCCCTCTTGTACCCAGCCGGGATGCCAGGCAGGGCAAACTTCGGGCGGCCGTTAAAGCGACAGGGCCGGCACTGTGTGCCGGCCCTGCCCTTGTTTCCCTCTGCACAGGAAATATGTGGTTCAGCTTAGCTGAATGGTTTGTAGTGCTGCCGCGGGCTGGTACCTCGTTGTTCCTGGTCGCGCGGGTGGTGGCTGGCCGGTCGCGGGGTCGCGTTGAATGGCGGTCCGTCGCTGGTGAGTGGCTGCTGTGGTTCGTACTGGGCGGCGGACCGCCCGACCTCTGGAAGGTTTCTTGCCCTTGCTGGGGTGAGTGGGCCGGGCGGCTGCCTCTGGGGTACAGCCGCCCGGTTCACCGTCACATTACTCGGTGTCGGTGGTGTGCTGGTCGAGGATGATCTGCTCGACGGCGCTTGCCGTGTAGCCCCAAGTGGTGAGCTGGTTCAGGTAGTGGAAGTGCCGCTTCTCGGCGCTCCGCCATGAGTCTTTCTGGATGGTCTTTTCATACCCGGCGCAGATCAGGGCGATCAGGGAGAATTCGGGCCGTGCGGTGGTTTTGGCGGTGTGGTCCCGCAAAGGGTTCCAGCCCCACCGGTCGGTGTCCTCCCCGGTCTTGGCCCCGATCATCTCGGTGGCGACCTTGCCGTCGTAGCCGCTGGCGGTTTCGGGGTCGTGGGTGATGGCGTGGACGGTGAAGTACTGCCAGCCCTTCGGCGCGGTCTTCCGGGACAGCAGGGTCTTCACGAATTCACGCCTGACCTTCGTGGAGCTCTCCATCTCGCGATTATTCGCTATCAGGGTCTTTCGCTCAGCTTTCTGCTCCTCGGTCATCGGGCCTTTCTGCGCCTGTGAGCCGCCGTCGTAGCGTTCGTACTTCGGGGTGAAGCCCAGGTTCTTCCAGCCGGTGATGACGGCCTTGGCGTTGTGCTGGCCCCGGTAGTCGGTGCTGATCAGGTAGGCGTTGGCGTCCTCGTCGGTGGCCGGTTCCCCGTCGGCCCGCTTCGCGGCCGAGACGTACAGGTTTTCGTCGTTGGCGTAGTGTCCGGCGTCCTCCACGACGGTCTTGCCTTGGGCTTCCAGTTCCTCGATGAGCGTGGCGAGGGCGGCGGCGTTGTCGCGGCGGTCCCGCAGCAGCTGGGCGACGTGGAGGAGCTGATCGGGTTCGTCCGCGATCACGGACTCCAGTTCCTCGGTCGCGTCCTCGTTCCCTTCAAATTCGGCCATGATGAGCGCTTCATCGATGGTGTATCCCTTGCCGAGGGCGGCGGATCCGGCGCTCGAGGATTTGGCCTTCAATGCCCCTTCCACGGTGGTTTTGGTGCGCCCGGTTTTCTTGGCGATCGCGGCGGCTGAAACGCCGATCAGGGACAGCTGGTGGTAGGCGTCGGCTTCGTCCGCTTCGGTCAGTTCGGCGCGCTGGATGTTCTCCACGACCTGGGTCACGATGCGCTCGGCCTCCTCGGGGGACTCGATGATCATCACCGGGATGCTGGCGCGCCCGGCCTCGACAGCGGCGCGGGTGCGGCGCTGGCCCATCAGGACATGCACCACGCCGTCGTCTTTGCGGTGGGCGATGACGGGTTCCATCACGCCGTGTTCGGCAATGCTGGCGATGAAATCTGGTGTCAGGGCGGCGTCTTGACGGACGTTGATGTCTACGGTCAGGGTGGCCGGGTCGAGCATTTCGAGGGTGGGTGTGGTCTTCATGGTGTTGCTCCTTTTGCAGAGGATTCCGGCGGGTGGAGCGGCTCAGGTGACCGGCCAGCTTCCCCTCTCCCCCCGTTGTTTTTTGGTTGCTGGCAAGCTCGCTTGCTCGGCGGCCGACGGAGCCCTGTCTACCCGCAGGGCAAGGGGCAGGAAATTCCCTCAAGGAAATCAGCGACGCAGGAGCGCCGGAGGGACATTTCCTGCACCGCAGGCCCCGGTGGAGCTTGCGGAACCGGGGCTAGACGGGGTGGAGCGGACGCCTAGAATCCGGAGGACAGCAACCAAAAACGTCGAAGACGTAAGACAGGGCCAGGGCATCCGGAGCCCTGCGACGGAGGCACTGGACCCCACAGCCGGCCGCGCCAGCGGACGCCCGAACGGGTGCGAGCCCTGCGAGCATGCCCTGTCCCTCGTCTCCCCGCGATCCGCCCGTGCCGGCCCCGCGCTCGGTCGGGCCGGCACACCTGCTGTTCCGCCTGCGGTCCTTCCCGGAAATGGCGGTCCGCCGCCGGTGACCAGCGGCGGCAGCCAACCACCGGCGGCGGACCGCCCGGACACTTTCGGCCGGTTCTGGTCCTTTGTTGAGGGGTGGGCCTTGCCGGGCGGTGGTTCCGCCCGGCAAGGATTCGGCAGGTTTAGGCGACGTTGGCCATGTACGGCATGCGGTACCGGCTGGGAAGTTCGGCGGCGGCTTCGGGCAGGTCGTCCGGGCCGTGGGCCTGTCCGTTCTTCCAGTGGAAGAACGCCTGTTCGCTGATCGCGTCCCATTGCCGGGCCTTCGTCCGGTAGTAGGTCACCGGGCATTATTCGTTCCTTGGGTCTTCTGACTGGCTGCCAGGTGTTTCGTTCGTCGCTGATCGGACGGCTTAAATTGGGTGAGGCCGGCCCGTGCGGGGCCGGCCTCTGTGACGTTAGCGGTGAGAAGACCGGGAGTCGGTTGCTTCGCGTCCCGTCTTAGCCGTCGTCACTCATTCTCTCTGCCGAAGAGTCGTGACGACGAGCATCCTGTTGGTAGTCGTCCGCGATGCCTCGCAGCACACGGGCAGTCCGCGGCCACCGAGTGGAAATCTTTGTCGCCATCTCCCGGTACTTCTTCTCGAGCTCGCGCTCCTGATCTCCGCCATCAAAAATTCCTCGACTGGTGACCCCACGTTTATTGATCTTGCCGATGTGTAGTCCCGTGTCGAGCCGGGCGTTACCGATGTTCTCGATGATCTCGCGGACCGGTTCAGCGGGCCAAACGCCGTCAGTGCCGACAGGACTTGACGCGAGGACTTGGCCGATCTGTTCATCGCCGATTGCAGCGCGGTTGCTGTCCGAGAAGGCAAGACGGGCGCCTCTAACCCAAGCAGTCAGCTGAGAGCCATCGATGGTACCGTCTTCCGCGAGACCCGGAAGGGTATGCCAATTTTGGAGAACGCTAAAGGACAGATGAGCGAACGCTTTCTCCTGAGCAGTCAGGGATCGCTTTGGCTCGTCGTCGCCACGGTATAGCGCATTGATCATGCTTACGAAGTCGCTTGGTTCCGTCCCCAGCGCGCGGTACAGCGCCGCAGACGGTTGGTGGTCATGTAGCAGTTCAAAGAACGTGAACTCATACACTGGAAGCTCCCTGTCGTCAGGAAAGTGCTGCTCCATGTATTTCAGGACGTTGCCGACGTAGTAGCTACTCATGGTCGTGTCGTGCACGGGGCCAGGCCCATTACGGAGCGAGTTAAGGACCACCTTGACGAGGCCAACGCCCGGTTCGTCGTTGTCATGAACCATGTCGTTAAGGAGCGCTACTGCTTCCCATGGGCGATCGTGCTTGACGAGCAGGTCAATTGCTTCTGCTCGCTCCTCTGGGGCGACGTGATGATGTTGTGCTCGATTCCAATATGCTGCCTCGAGATCCTTTCCGAGGGCGGCAATCTCGGTCCAATATTGTTTCGCGAACGGGACGGCTGCCATGAGTGTTTCCGGTGATGGCGCTTCCCTAAGCGCAGGGCTGGCAAGCGCAGCCTTGACCCAGGAGAAGCCTTCAAGGTTGATTTTGTTGCTGGCGAAGGTCAAAGCGGCATGTCGCAGGTTTTCTTCCTTAGTGCTGAGCCAACCAAGGATCGCCTCCTCAAGGGCGTCACCCTTTGCCGAGAGCATGCGACCAATAATATGCGGAGTTTTGACCTCAAGTGTCAACGCCTTCAACGCCTCCGCGCCAAGTGTGAGGACCTCGTCGAGGGCCTCGTCTTGTAAGCGGGCGAGTTCAACGTCGTAGCCTTCTTCTCCCCACTTGTAGTTAGGGAAACGCGGCCGCCAGTCAAAGAGATTCGAGAAACGGCGGGCGTCCTGATCAGGTGTCAGATCATCAGCAACAGCACGAAGAAGCGTCACGTCGTCGGTGGACATGGCCCACTCGGCCTCCGCATACTCCTCGTGTTTGTCTGCCTCGCCGATCAGTGCTTCCCACATCGCATACCGTTGTTCCTTATTCCAAGTGTCGGCACCGACAGCCTCACGAAGCTTTTGGATAACTACACCCCGCTCATCGGATTGCAGCGTGGCGATTTTCGGAAGCAATTCCAGCCAGCGTTCCGTGTTTGTGCCGACGATAGTCATCGTGATGGCGACAAGCCTGTGGACGAAGCGACCCCAGTCTGAGTAGGACACTGATCGTCTGACCGGGCTCCAATCGCGATATGCCGGCGAGTGAGGGGGAAATGCGGTCGCGTGGTTCTGGGGCCACACTCCCATAAGGAGTTTCCAGCCAACGTCTGGCTCGCGCTGAAGGACCCGCTCGATTACCGCTAGTTTGTCGTCAACCGTAGCCCCGCTTTGAGGAAGCCAGCCGGTTACGACCGTCTGAAGGCTCTCGATCGGACGGTTGCTGAGCCGGCCTCCAGGGTCGATCGAGGACAGCTGACCGAGCAGCAGCGCCGCCCGGCCAAAATAGGAGGGCGACCAGCAAAGCGTTTCCATTGCCCATAAAAGACTCGGGTGAGGCGATGACGGACCGAAGACCACGTCCTGCACTTGGTCCTTGAACATCGTGCGGAGCACAGGGCTCGGTTGCTCGAGGCCAAGTTCGACGGCGTCCAGGAAGACTTCAGGAGACGCTTCGGCCAACGCAGGCAAGGATCCCGCCAGCCGCGCCCAGGTCTCGCCGGATGTGTCAGCGTTTGCGGTAGTAAGTAACCCGTGGACAGTCTTGTCCACTCGGCTTTGCATTTGGAGGTCAGACGGAAGTTCGGCTTGGCTTGCAGCGGAGAGCGCCAAGCCGTTCGCGAGTCCTTTCTTCAGTATCTCGGAATAAAGCGGCGTCGTGCCCTGCGCCCCCGCTGTCATTCGGCTAAGGGTGTCCATGCCTTGATAGGGGTCTGGTTCCAGCAGAACATCCACTGTCACTTCACTCCAGCGGGCCAAGTCGCTGGTCGTCAAGGTTGGCAGAAGGAGCAAAGCCGCCTCTGCTGGTGATGTAAGCCTCCACGTACCTCCCGAGCGGACAAAAGGAGCATCGCTACGGCCGGCCAGACTCGTAAGGAGTCGCTCTATCTCTTCCCGTGCTCGCCCAGTCAACTTCTCCAAGGCGAGGAGGTCTCCTTCGTATCCTGACCACGATCCGGCCAATACAAGGGGCCCAAGAATGCCAGCAGACTCGGGCTTAGCGGCCCAGTCGGGCTTGCGGAATCGTGGCTCAATTGCGATGGAACGGATGAGTGCGGCCATGCTGCGACGGGCGAGAGCCACCATCGCTTCCGCCTTGTCCGAGTCGGGAACAGTTGCCTTCAACGCCTCACGGGCGGCAACCCGGTCGATTTTTCGAATCTCGATTCCCTTACCGCCGCGAACGACGTCGTCGCCCTCGGCGATCAGGACGACCCGGTGTCCCCCATTTACCGTCGTGGCAAGGTCTGGCTCGCCCTCAAATAGCGGCACAAGGATCAGGGGTACCGTCGACTCGACCAACCGTTGCCATGCGGCTTTATCGGTGACCACGACGGTGCGGTAAAGAAGCTCCTCATGCGTCGCCAATGCTGAGAAAAGGAAGGCCAGAGCGTCGTCCTTCCACTGGGCGGTGAGCGTCACGATCACATCGGTCTGCGCTGCGCCCGTCAGCGCGGCACGCAGCTCATCGGCAGCGGCTGAACGCCCGGCGGCGAAGAATTCGGGTGGCAGTGCGATCTCGGTGCGCCCTCTGAACGAGTTCCACCACCGTTCGATGGTCTGCGCGTCACGAGGCTGGTACCCGAGGCGCTCGGAAATCCAGTAGTGCACGGAAGGAGACGCTTGGAGCCAACCCTCAAGGCGGTGCGCATCGATGGCCACCACACCGGCGAACTTAGATTCCGCCGCACGCTCGGTTGCCCATCCCTTCGCTCCTGGCCAGTTGCGGGGCGTCGCGAACACGAATACTGAGCTCGTGTCATTAGGGAGTGACTCTACGCGCTTGTCGTAGTCGCTCTGCGCCTTACCCTTCGGGTTGGCTTCGGTTCCGAACTCGAAACGCAGCTCACCGGAGGGGAGATACGTGCTTCCGGTGGATGTCGCTGTGCCGTCCCAGCCAGGCGCGGCACCACCTTCGTGCGCCCGCACGTCGACGTTGGTGACGCCGGCGGTCACGGCCAAAAGGCGACGGATCAGTTCCGGAAAGGCTCCTTTTGCATCGTCCCGCGCCGCCCAACTGTGAAGTTCGTTGGCGCTGATCAGTTCAGGCCCGTCGGCACGAAGGGCGGGAGCTACTGATGATGCGCTTTCGCCGCGCTTCGCTAGAAGACGCTCGACCTCTGCGCGGGCAAAACGGTGCTGCGATGAGCCTGGCAGGCGCGCTGAGGTCAATGTGCCTCCTCTCACCCAGTTCCTGACGGTGTTCTCATGTACACCGAGCAACGCGGCAGTTTCCCGCACATTCAAGAATGGCTTACCTTCCTCTTCACTACCCATACCAAAATCGTAGCATATTGTGGACTTTGTGGACTTTCAAGGGGCCCGTGATGAAACCTGGCACTGGCACCAACTCCAAACCGTCCACTAACCCAACAGCCGGCCGCGCCAGCGGACGCCCGAACGGGTGCGAGCCCCACGAGCATGCCCCTACTGAGTAGGGTGAGGGCATGACTGAGCCGGCCCCGCGTGATGGCAGCCCGGGCCGCGCAGGGCACCGTGCTGGGCTGGATTCTCCGCGGGTTCTGCGGGTCCTGGCTGTAGTGTTCACCGCTACCGCATCGGGAGCGCTGGCGCTGGTGGTCCTCGATCTCGTCATCGGCCGGCCAGCTGCAGGCGATCTCTTCATCACCGCCCTGAATACCCTGGCGGCGTTCGTGTTGTGGCGCCGGGTTCTCGAAAAGACGCGGGCATGAGGAAAGGCCGGCACCTAGGTGCCGGCCTTTCCGGGTTTTCCCTCTGCAAAGGAAATTTGGGTGGGCAGCGTCTCGCTGCCTGGTGTTTAGAGGTTGTGGTGTTCCTGGGCCCAACCGATACTCGCAGGCCCGCTTAGTTCGCCGGCGGTGAGCAGACGAATTTCGATGATGTCTTCAGCCAGGCTGGGGTTGGCTTCCGGCTTGTCGTCGTCGGTCAGGATGTATTCGGTTCCCATGCTCACGCTTCCTGGTCGGTGCGGTGGTCGTGGGTTCACTGTAGCCGTGGTTTCTACACGCTTGCTGGGTTCCTGGCTGCGCCCGCGCGAGCGTCAGGCGGCCGGAGGAGCGAAGCGGGGGAGGCCGCCCCGCCACCGGAAAGGCTGGGCCGGAA
Source organism: Arthrobacter sp. NicSoilB8 (assembly GCF_019977355.1). Classification (NCBI taxonomy): domain Bacteria; kingdom Bacillati; phylum Actinomycetota; class Actinomycetes; order Micrococcales; family Micrococcaceae; genus Arthrobacter; species Arthrobacter sp. NicSoilB8. Next base: position 231,592 of record NZ_AP024656.1, read on the forward strand.
TCTCTTGGTGATCCCGGCCCGGCCTCGTCGGCTTAGTTGTTGTGGCGCTGGTAGGAGGTTTCCGGGTCGCGGGCGACGTCTGCGACTGAGCCGCGGTTGATCAGTTCCCGCAGCAGTCCTGCCAGCCGGAACCCGGGTGCGTCCGTGTCTGCGTGCTGGAGGTATCGGTCAGCTTGGGTGCCGTTGCCTTTGAGCCATTCCAGCCACCCCATCAGGGTCAGCATCGGTGCACGCTGGCCCGCAGGGACTGCTTTCATCAGCTCGAACGCGATGGCCTGGGCCCGGTCCACCCGGGTCCAGTCCGGTCGTCCGGTGAAGGTCCCAAGGATGACGTCGGCGAAGTTGCCGTTCTGGGTGGTGATGGTCTCGCGGAACAGGAAGTCCCGGACCATTTTGTGCTGGAACGCTCCCGCAAGGTCCCGGGCCGTGTCGCTGTCCGGGGTCCCGGTGCTCTCCAGCACGGCCGCCCACGCGGCGCATGCTTCCTCAATGTCCGCGTCGGTGCCTTCGGGTGCTTCCACCGGCATGGCCCAGGTCCCCAGAAGGGCCGGGTTGTAGACGTCGATGTCCGTGGCACTGCCGAAGAAGGTAAACGCCGCGTTGGCGTGGCTGTCGGCAATCTGCTCCAGCGGGTGCTCCTCGTCCGCGCCGAACTCCGTCCAGTAACTCGAGGTCACGAGCCACACGTTCCGCACGGGCATCCGCGCCGCGGCCAGCTCGGACACCAGCGCGGCGACGTGCGCGGCGTAGGGGTAGCTGTCCTGGTTCTCGTCGGTGTAGACGACAACGTAGGACGCCGTGGCCTTGTCATCGTTGGCGGCGTGGCTGGTCAGCGTCTGCGCGTAGTTGCCCGGCTCGACGTGTTCGGGTGCGTCCACCCGCAGCGTTGCGCCGAGTGCACCGGCTTGGGCGGTGAGGACCACGAACGATTCCGAAGGCGTGATGCCCAGCAGGTGCGGGATGGTCGCCAGCAGGTCAGCGGGACCGGTGAGGTTCAGTTCTTCAATCATGGTGTTGCTCCTTTTGCAGAGGATTCCGGTGGGTGGGGCGGCTCTGGTGACCGGCCAGCGTCCCCTCTCCCCCCGTTGTTTTTTGGTTGCTGGCAAGCTTGCTTGCTCGGCGGCCGACGGAGCCCTGTCTACCCGCAGGGCAAGGGGCAGGAAATTCCTGGAGGGAATCAGCGACGCAGGAGCGCCGGAGGGACATTTCCTGCACCGCAGGCCCCGGTGGAGCTTGCGGAACCGGGGCTAGACGGGGTGGAGCGGACGCCTAGAATCCGGAGGACAGCAACCAGAAAACGTCGAAGACGTAAGAGACGGGCCAGGGTCTCCGGAGCTCTGCGACGGAGGCACTGGACCCGACAGCCGGCCGCGCCAGCGGACGCCCGAAAGGGTGCGAGCCCTGCGAGCATGCCCTGGCTTCGTCTCCCCTGGATCCGCCCGTGCCGGGCCCCCACACCAAGGCTTGGCCGGCACACTGGCTGTTCCGCCTGCGGTTCTTCCCGGAGATGGCGGTCCGCCGCCGGTGACCAGCAGCGGGAGCCAACCACCGGCGGCGGACCGCCCGAACCCTTTCGGCCGGGCCTGGTCCATTGTTGAGGAGGGGGCGGTCCTTGCCGGGCGGTGGTTCCGCCCGGCAAGGTTCCAGCCGGTTTAGGCGACGTTGACCATGTACGGCATGCGGTAGCGGCTGGGAAGTTCGGCGGCGGCTTCGGGCAGGTCGTCCGGGCCGTGGGCCTGTCCGTTCTTCCAGTGGAAGAATGCCTGTTCGGTGATTGCGTCCCATTGCCGGGCCTTGGTCCGGTAGTAGGTGCAGGTCACGTCGCCCTCGCAGTAGGTGGCGACGCCGAAGAGGTTCCCGATGCTGTCAGCGGTCCGGGTGGCGGCGACCATGACGTAGGGCCAGTTGCCGAGGTCCCAGCCGTCACAGCCCCAGCTGGGGATCACGGCCCAGCCGTGTTCGCCGATGAGTTCCATCCAGTCGTAGCCGCCGTTCATGTGGTAATCGCCCAGCACGGTTGCGCCGTCGATTGTTTCCCCGGTGTCCTGGGTGGTCACCGTCTTGGTGGTTATTGCGTTCATGGTGTTGCTCCTTTTGCAGAGGATTTCGGTGGGTGGGGCGGCTCTGGTGACCGGCCAGTGTCCCCTCTCCCCCCGTTGTTTTTTGGTTGCTGGCAAGCTTGCTTGCTCGGCGGCCGACGGAGCCCTGTCTACCCGGAGGGCAAGGGGGAGGAAATTCCCGGAGGGAATCAGCGACGCAGGAGCGCCGGAGGGACATTTCCTGCACCGCTGGCCCCGGAGGAACGGAGGGGCTAGACGGGGTGGAGCGGACGCCTAGAATCCGGAGGACAGCAACCAAAAAACGTCGAAGATGTGAGGAAGGGCCAGGGCATCCGGAGCCCTGCGACGGCGGCACTGGACCCCGCAGCCGGCCGCGCCAGCGGACGCCCGAAAGCGTTGTCCGTGGACCCGCGGTGGCCGCCCGACTCATGGAGACGTCATGGCAGGATGTCCATCATGGACAGGCGGTTGCGGCGTGCTCCCGACGCCGAATGGGTGCTGATGTACCGGCTCGGTCTGAGCCGGCAACGCATCGCTGCCCTCGTGCGCGCCGAGCCCGCCACTGTCGGATACCACCTGGTTATCGCCCGGCGTCAGGACCCGGGACTCGAGGCCGAACACCAGGCCGCCGCCGGCGCCGCGCCAGTTCTTCATCCCTCCCCCAAGGATCTCCGCCGCATGGAAGAGCTCATAGCCTGGGTCAAGGCCGAAGGCCGGTTCCCCGAGGATCGTTCCGGTGACCGAAGCGAACGGTCGATGGCGCGGTGGCTGTCCGGGCGCCGGCGCGAAGCAGCCGAGGGCACCCTTGACCCGGCCTGCCGTGACGGTCTTGCCCGGGTGCCCGGGTGGGCCGACAATCGCAGGGAAGCTGCAGATGAGGCCCGCTGGCACCACCGCCTCGCCCAGCTCGCGGCCTACCGCGAGGAAGGCAATGACTGGCCCCGCCACAAGGACTGCGAGTCAGAGCGGGAACACGCCCTCGGCGTGTGGATCCACACCCAGCGGTACAAACACCGCCGCGGCGAGCTCGACCCTGTGAAGGTCAAGCTCCTGGGCGACGCCGTTCCCGGGTGGCAGGCCGGGAGGACCCGGGGCCGCCCTCGCCTGGGGTGACCTGGAAGACCGCGCTTCCCGGCAGGCCAGCGGCAAGGACAACACACCGGCCAGTACCCTTAGAGTGGTTCTCCAGTCCCCCCAGCTTGGAGAACCGGGAGCCTCCGCGCTTGAGTCCTTGGATTCGCGCGGAGGCTTCCTCATAGGTCGGAGCAAAGACCCTCTCCCCGGTTGTGCCCATTGGGGGCAGGCGGAGCCCTCGGCACAGCTCAGGCTGTCCCCACTGGCGTACAACCCGGTCGTTGTCGGAGGCCCGCGGGCGCGCGGATCGAGGATTGTCGTAGCCGCCCTCCATACTTGGATCTGCGTGAATCATGCATCAGATGCAACTGGGCGTAGTTCGCGCCTTCTACTGTCCCGTTAGTCGAAAATATTTTCTAAGCTAAAAATATGAACTCGTATATAAGTTCTAGACTGATTCCATGAACCCGGAACAGTCAGCCCGGTTACAGGCGCGGTATGCGCGACGGGCGGGCCCGATCGGGCTGACGGTGGAGGAGCTCGATTTCGAGCACTTCCCCGCCAGGAACGGCTTCCCCGGGATCCCGGTGAAGGCGTGGATCCGGTTTCCGAACTGCGCCGAGCTGGTGGACGGCGAGGTGTACGCCTGGACGGCCAAAGCCGTCGAAGTGACATGGCAAGACGGTCCGGTGACCTACCGGACCTGGGTGTGGAGTTCGGCGGTCACCCGCCGGGAAGAAATGATGACCAGGAACTTGGGAGAACGCGTAGGCCGTGACAGCAGTAGCGAATGAAACAACCCTGGACGTTGCCGTGGACGTCCGGTTCACCCCGGCCGGCACTCCCCTGGCCGTCCGGCACGAGGGCCGGATCTGGGCCGTGGCCGCCGATCCGGTGCACTGGTTCGCCCGGGACGCCTGGTGGGACACGCAGAGCACGGCGGCCGTCGGCGGCGGCGACCTGGTCAGCATCGAGTTCTGGAGGGTACAGGTACGCCTAGGACCCTCAAACTCCGCTCTGAGGACCTTCACGCTGCGCCGCAACCCGCTCTCCACCCAGTGGCTGCTCGACAACATCAGCGACTAGGCTACGGCGACAGTGAACCCCCAACCGATCAGCGGTCAGACGTGGGCGGCGATCCGGGCAGAATTCACGCTCCCGTCCTTGGCCCAGGTGCACCGTCGGCTCTCGGAACTGATGGAAGACCCCGAACCCGTGATGCAGCGGGTCGTCCGCGTCTTCATCGACGACGGCACCTTCTGCCCGGGATTCCAGTTCCTCCCCGGCGGCCAGCTCCACCCAACCGTCCTTGGGCTCTTTGACCGGGCGATGGAACTGCAAATCCCGCACAACTACTTCACCCTCTGGATGGTCACAACCTCCGGGGACCTTGCCGGAGCCCGCCCGGTGGACCGTCTGAAAGCCGACCCCGCTCCCCTGCTGCGTGCGCTGGAATCCTGCCGCCGGCGCTAGAACCGCCCCTTGACCCTGCTCGTGGGGTGCGTAGCGTGGGTCCATGGGACTCATCTACGACGACCCGGACCTGGCGGCCCTCATGCTGACGCGGCTCGCCGCGGAAGAATCCGAAGGACCCGGCACCCTGGAGGGGCGCATGCGCGACTATCTGGGCGATCTCGAACAGCGCAACGGGGGCGAGTATCTGGAGCTGCTGGTCATCACCCTCGCCCGGGACCATTTCAAATCCCTGGACGATCTGGCCCGGGCCACCGGCGCAGACGCAACAGCGCTGCTGGACGCCGCCGAGACGGACGCGCTGGAGGCCTTGTAGGTTCCGGCGGGCACAGTGGTGGCCGGATGGAGGGTACCGGCACGAGTGGAGCCCCCGGGACGGCCGCATCGAACGCATCAGCACCGAAGGCACCACCTGTGAAGAGGTCCGCGACGCCCGCACAGGAAAGGTCCCGGGGGCACAAACTCCTCGCGATCCGCACAAACCAATAACCTCTCGCGCCACTAGCCTCGTGCGGCCCCTTCCAGCCCTGACGGGGAAAAACGGAGCCGGACACCCCAACCGCCCGTCGCTTCCTTGACGCCCCCGGTCGGGGTACGGGGATGCGGGCGGCGGTAAGGGCTTAGTCGTTCCCGCCGGGTGCCTGCTGTGTCTCCGGCCCGGTTACGGGCGTGATGCGCTGCAACAGCGCATCATGGGCTTTTTGCAACGTGTCGGCCCGCGCCTCTGCCGCCGCCAGCCGGGCCCGGTCCGCCGACGCTTCCCTGACAGCCTCCTGCGCCGCCTCTTGCGCCCGCTCCAGCTGCTCCCCCGCCACCGCAACGTCGGCCTCCAACGCGGCGATCCTGGCCGTGAACTCCGTGACCGACGCGTCCTTCTCGGCGCTCACCCGGTCCAGGTCCGCCACGAGTTCGGCGACCTCCACGGTCAGGTCCTTCTTCTCCTGCAACCAGGCCTTCTCGACCGCGGCATGGCGCTCATCAGCCAGTACGGAGGCCTCGGCCCAACAGGCCCCGGTCAGGCGTGCAGCCTGCTCCAGCAGCACCGCCGGCGCCGCGGCAACCTGCCCGCCCGCGGCCCGCTTCTCCTCCGACCACTCCTTCAGATAACGGGTCGCGTCGGCGTTGCTCACGCCCGCCGCGGCCCGAACCGTCGACACGGTCGGCCGGCGCTCGGCACTGATCTGCTCAGCGGCAGCGTACACACGGTCCTTCACACTCAACGTCACGGCGGCAACCCTTCAAAAGTAGTAGGAATAGTAGTAATACTACTCCTACTACTGGCGTACCCGCCATGCCCAGCGGCGCTGGCCGCCTCCGGCCAGAAAGAAGCACCGGAACGGGGGCCCGCTGCAGCGGCGGACCGCGAACCGGTCGCGTCCACCGCGGGAAGTCCGGCCAGGGTTCTGTCCCGGGGCGTCCGGTTCGCCCCCGGAAGCGGTGATCATTGGCGCTTCGGGACGGTCCCAGCGCCGCGGCCCGGCCTCGCCGGCTCCGCCGGATATCGTTGCGGTCCTGTGTCTTCCGCGCACGCGGACGATGCCGGACACTGTGTTCAACGGTGCCGCCCGCGCACCGGGGAAGGCATCGCCGTCATGAACGCTCCGATCACCCTGGTTGCCGCGACCGGACACCAGAACACCGCACCGGCCCGCATCCCCGTCCGGCCCCTGGAACCCGATGATCTTCTCGAACTGGCCGATCTGCACCGGCACGCCTACGCCGACCGTCCCGGACAGCGGGCCGGAGACCCGGTGTGGATCGGCCCGTCCACCGAGGAGGGCAGCGGCCGCGCCACCGAGGCAGCGTCCCTCGTGGCGTTCGGACCCGACGGTCAGATCACGGCCGCCCTCATCGTCACCGAACGCGACGGTGAAGCGGTCATCGATGAACTTTTCACCCACCCGGACCACCGCCGCCAAGGCCTGGCCGAAGGACTCCTCCGACACGGCATGCACCTCCTGCACACCCTGGGCCGCCCCACGGTGAAGGTCACCGTGGAGGACAACAACCCGGCAGCGATGGCCCTGTACCTCTCCCAGGACTTCCGCCGCCTCACCGACGACGACACGGACACCGACTACGACTGAAAACCCGGCCGGAACCACCCTCCACGCCGCAGACCCGCAGGATCCTCGGTCCGTCAGAGGATCCAGCAGCGGACAATGGTCAAACAGCCGGGTGCGATCTGCGGGACAATCGCACATGAGATCAGTTGGCTCGCGGTACCGACGCCTTACCCTAGCCACCATTCGGTGGTTCCCCGGTACGGGCCGCCTGGTAAGCCGCGCTCACCAAGGGTCGGTGGACTGGCCGAAACCTGCGATAGCCGGTCAACGCGGCTCGGGTGTGTGAAGATCTGCTTGCTCTGAGGATCTGGTACCCCGAGGTCATTCAGAAACGTTGTGCCCGTGATCGTCGTGTCACGGTGATCGAGATTCGCGAGACCGGGCTTGGAGTCAGGCCGCGTCTTCGACTCTAGTAACCCGACTTTGGGCGATAGCGGTAGGAACAAAAGTTCGCGATCTGAATCTTTGCCCTCCGGGTTCGCAAAACCCGTGTCCGGCAAGACAAAGGGAGCTTTCACATCCGTCGGCGCGTGCAGCGCCCGCCAGAACCAGTCGTCCATTTGGCACCCTCGTTCGACCCATTCGAGCCGCGAGGCTCGAGCCTGATCGTCCGTGATCTCAGACCCCTGCTTCTGATGCCAGTCCTTCAAGAGGTCGGGAAAGCCTGGTATTCGCACGGCGGAGCATGCAACGTGAAGGCGCAGAGCATCTAGGTCTTCTTCTGATGCCCTGCGGTCAGCTAGTGCCGCGATCGCATTCGGTAGAGAGGTGGCTCATAGCTATCCCACAGGGAGTCGATGACATCGCGCTGGTCTGCGGGCAGACCGCCGTCCGGATCCGGCGCGACGCACTCAATGAGGAAATCTTCCAGTGGTGTCTTCGTCATCGTGGCCTCCTGCATCCTGGCGGCACAGCCGCTCAAATGAAACAGCAACAGCATGAACATGAAGCATGATCAGCCCACAAACGGACGTAAAAAAACTAAGAATCTAGAAGCACCAATCCCCCCACTGTCAACCAGATCTTCCGCAGCAAGCTAGGCCTCTCCGCGGAGCCTGGCAGGGATCCAAGTGGTTGTGCCCGTTGGGGTCAGGCGGAGCCCTCCGCACAGCTCAGGCTGGGCGGTTTCTAACGATCGACGCAACAGATCAGATTTCGACGTTAGCAGCCAGACTGATGATCAGCAGTGCGTCGGGAGGGAACCCGAACGGCATTGCTGCCGGGAGGGCTCGTTAGGCGTGACGGTGGGCCGGTGGGCCGGTGTGTCGTTCGTCTTGAGTCGTGTTTCGCTGCGGACTGCGGCAGCCCAGGTGGCGAGAAGGTTGAGCGCGCCGTAGCCCGGGGTGCCCAGTTCGGCGCTGCCGGCAAGGAACCCCACCAGGTAGCTTCCCTTGCCTGCCGGCCAGGTCAGTTCGAAGTCCACGCGCACGTCCGGGCCGGGGTGTCCACCGACACCCCGGCGATAAGCGGAGCCGGAGGCACGGGGCAGGAACGGGCGCGGACCGCCCTTGTCCCGGTGCCGGCAGCGGCCGCATCACGCCGCCCGGGCCGCTGCCCGGACCTGGGGGGGCAGGGTCCGGGCAGCGGGTCCGAGGGCCGCGGCACGACGCGGCCGGAGGGGTCTTTGTCGGGAAAGGCATTATGGTGCCCTTTCCCCGGCCGGGCAAGAGTACCTGCGGATGCCCTGGTCCGGTGTGAAGTGTCCGTCCGGTCCGCGGAAGCCGGGGCCAGGCAGGGGCAGGCTGGTCCATCCCTGTTATATTGGATGATAGAAGCATCAAATAGTCAAGCAGGGGTTCGTAGTGAGAGGCCGGAAGGCAGACATGGACGAGTTTTCGGATTTCCGGGCACCGTTATATGAAGTGAAGGCCAATCTTTTCAAGGGTCTGGCGCATCCCGTGCGGATCAGGGTGCTGGAGCTGCTCTCCGCGGCGCCCGAGGTGTCGGTCACTGACATGCTCGCCGCAACAGGTCTGGAGGCCTCGCATCTGTCCCAGCACCTGTCCGTGCTGCGCCGTTACCACTTGGTGAAGGGCGAACGCAGGGCGCTGCAGATGTTCTATTCCCTGGCGTACCCGCAGGTCGCTGACCTGCTGTCCGTGGCACGGCTGCTGCTCAACGACATGCTGCACACGACCCGCGAGCAGCTCGAACATTCCGAGGCCACATCTCCGGCCGCTACTTCCCCGCTGGCTGCCGCCGCCGGCAGCTCACGATGAAGGCCCTGACCTCGGCCCGGGCGCTTCTGCCCGGCCGGAGGGACTATGCGGACCTGCCCCGCACCTGGAAAGGGGATCTTATCGCAGGGGTCACCGTGGGTATCGTCGCGTTGCCGCTGGCGCTGGCCTTCGGGGTCAGTTCCGGCGCCGGAGCGGCCAGCGGACTGATTACCGCCGTGATCGCCGGGGTGATCGCCGCCGTGTTCGGCGGATCGAATATTCAGGTCTCGGGCCCGACCGGCGCGATGGTCGTGGTTCTGGGCCCGGTCATCGCAACAAAGGGCATCGGCGCCCTGGCAGCCGTGACGGTCCTCGCCGGGGTCATCGTGGTCGCCGCCGGGCTTCTCAAACTCGGCCGCATCGTCACGCTCCTTCCCTGGCCGGTGATCGAGGGCTTCACCCTCGGCATTGCCATGATTATCTTCCTGCAGCAGGTCCCCGCCGCGTTCGGCGTCAAGGCCGGACCAAGCAGTAACGCCGCCGTATCGGCCGCACAGGGCCTCGGCACACTGTCCCCGGCAGCCGTCCTTGCCCCCGCGGCACTGGTGGTCCTGGTCGCCGTCATCATGATCGCTGCCCCCCGGATCCACCCGCAGATCCCGGGTTCGCTGATCGCGATCATCGTCGCCAGCATCGCCGCCCAGGTTCTGGACCTTCCGGTGGCCCGGATCGGTACCCTGCCCGACTCGCTGCCCGCACCCGTCCTGCCCTCACTGGACTGGGGCACCGTGACCGCGCTGGCAGCACCGGCCGCGACCATCGCGGCCCTGGCAGCAATCGAGTCGCTGCTCTCGGCCCGGGTCGCCGCGTCGATCTCCGACACCGGACCCTACGACGCCGATCGTGAACTCCTGGGCCAAGGCCTGGCATCCGTCGCATCCGGGTTCTTCGGGGGCATGCCCGCCACCGGGGCCATTGCCCGCACCGCAGTGAACATCCGCTCCGGCGGCCGGACCCGGCTCGCCGCCGTCACCCATGCCCTCGTCCTGCTGGCCGTGGTCTACCTCGCCACCGGCCCGGTCGCGCGCATCCCGCTCGCCGCCCTGGCCGGGGTCCTGATGGTCACTGCCACGCGCATGGTCTCCCCCACCACGCTGCGCAGCGTCATCGGCTCGACGCGGGCCGACACCGTCGTGTTCTTCGTCACCGCGCTGATCACCGTCTCCTTCGACCTCATCGAGGCAGTCGCAATCGGCATCGCCGTTGCCTCGTTCTTCGCCCTGCGCGCCCTGGTCAAGTCCAGCGGCGTACACCGGGAAGAGATCCCCGGCCCCGTCCAGAACGGGGACGAACACATCGCCGTGTTCCGGCTCGACGGGGCCCTGTTCTTCGCCGCCGCCGAACGCGTCCTGGACCGGGTCAGCGCTATCCGCAATGTCGACGTCGTCATCATCCGCATGTCCCAGCTCCAGGTCCTGGACGCAACAGGGGCCAGGGTCATCACCGACATCGTCAACGCCCTCGAACGCCGCGGCATCACCGTGCTGATCAAAGGCATCCAGGAGCGCCACCTGGCCCTGGTCACCAAGGTCGGCGTCCTGGAATCCCTGCGCCACCACAAACACCTGTTCGCGGAATTGCCCCCGGCCGTGGAACACGCCCGCAGCCACGTCGCCCGCGCCCGGGCCGCCCGCATCGCAGAACTTCCCGCACAGGACAAAGCACCCGACGCCGGCCAGGATCCCGACCGGGGCCCGGTCGCGGCAGCCACTCCCGGCCGCACCACGGTCCGCTGAATGATCAGGAGCATCCTTTGCCGCCAACAGCACCCCTGGAATCCCGGACCAAACCGGACCGTCTGCCGCAATACCTCCCGGGTTTCGGACCGGGGGCCCTTCTGCTGTTCGACCTCCCGGCACTTTTCGCGCGGCCCACGAACCCGGCCTGGCTGGCCGCGGCGGTACTGACCGCCCCGACCGTCGGCATCCCCGCCGGGATCGACGCGTTCCGACGGCGCAACAACTCACCGGGCCGGCGGCCCGCAGGAGCAACAGCGCTGCGCCCAGGCAGGAGCCGGCCATGAGCGTGGACGGCATGGCGCTTCCGGTGTGGAAGCACTCCAGGCCCGGAGGGACCGGGTACCCCACGGACGCGGAAGCCTGGAACCTCTGGTACACCGAGAACGACCTCAGCTGGGCGCCGGCAAGCTCCTCGGTCCGCGCCATGCTGAACGGGCTTGCTCCCGGACGGGCCCTGGATCTGGGGGCCGGCGACGGCCGCAACGCCGTGTGGCTCGCCGGACGCGGCTGGCACGTGACAGCCATGGACTTTTCCGCCGCAGCGCTGGATATCGGGCGCGGGCGCGCCTTCGCCGAAGGCGTCACGGACCTGATCGCCTGGTCCGTCGCCGACGTCACCACCTGCGCCCCGGCACGCGGAAGCCTGGACCTTGTTCTGGCCGCCTTCCTCCAGCTGCCCGGCCCCGACCTCGAACGCGTCATCGCCCGCACGGCCCCGGGCCTGGCCCCCGGCGGGCTGTTCCTGTACATCGGCCATGACCCGGCGGACGCCCGCGAAAGCGCCTCCGGGCCACGGAACGCCGCCGCGCTGCATGACGGCGCCCGTGTGGCCGGCTGGGCCAGAGCGTCCGGGCTGCAGGTTGAAACGGCCGAGACCCGGTCCCGTCCCGTTCCCGGTTCCCGCCGCCCAGCGCTGGACTGCGTCGTTCTGGCCCGCAGCCCGGCCGCTCCTGCACAGTCCCCGCCTACGGCATCGTAAACGCCCAACCCGCACCCACCACCAGGAGAGCAAGAAAACACTGGGGACAAGGAAGCAATGGACTACCACTTGAAAAGTATCGAGGCAGCCGCGGCCCGGGGCGGCTACCTGCCAGCGCACGGTCATGCCGTCCCCGCACCCGACTGCCCCAAACCTGGTTTGTCCGAACACTACGGTTCCGGAACGGAGGCATCCGGCCTGGTTTTGGCCTTGTGCCGGGCCATGGCCGCCCAAGTGCCGCCCGCCGATGCGGCGGCGGCGGCGGGCTTGAGCCTTTCTGAACTTTTCAACACACTGCGGGAACACCTCTGACGGACAGCCCGCTCCCGTAACCTGCACCACCCATCCCTGTACTGCCCGCATTCTGCATTGCCCCGCCTCATTAGCCCTGCCCGACCGGTCCCGATATTCAGGAGCAAAACATGACAGCACCGACCGTGCCCGCACCAGAACCCTCAACAGGCAGGGGCTCCCGGATCGCAGGGGTCGGCTCGTACCAGCCCGCAAGGATCCTGGATAACGAGGAACTGAGCCAGATCGTGGATACCACCGATGAATGGATCCGCAGCAGGGTCGGGATCCAGGAACGCCGCATCGCCGATACCGAGTCCGTCGCGGACATGGCTACCCAGGCCGGGCGGGACGCCCTTCAACATGCCGGGATCGAAGCCGCGGATCTGGACCTGGTCGTCGTTGCTACCGTGACCGCACTGGACCGCTCCCCAAGCACCGCCGGGCGGGTCTCGGCCGCGCTGGGTGCCCGGAACCCTGCCGTGTTCGACCTTAATGCCGCCTGCTCGGGGTTCACGCACGCCCTTGCCGTCGCTGACCAGGCCATCCGTTCCGGGGCCGCCAACACCGCTCTGGTCATCGGGGCCGAGAAGCTCAGTGACTTCACGGACTGGACCGACAGGACCACCTGCGTTCTCGTCGGTGACGGTGCCGGCGCCCTCGTGCTCACCGCCTCACCAACTCCGGGGATCGGACCAGTCCACTGGGGATCAGTCCCCGAGCTGTCCCACGCGGTCAGGATCGAAGAACCCAAACTCCGTTTCCAGCAGGAAGGCATGTCAGTGTTCCGCTGGGCCATCAGCGAGGCCGCCACGCTGGCCCGGAAAACCTGCGAGATCGCCGGCATCCGGCCGGACGAGCTCGCAGGGTTCGTCCCGCACCAGGCCAACCTGCGCATCATCGAGCCCCTCGCCGATCAACTCGGAATCTCCCGCGAGATCACCGCACGTGACGTCGTCACCTCGGGGAACACGTCGTCGGCCAGTATCCCGATCGCCCTTGCGAGGCTGGTGCGTAGCGGACATCTTCCGCCCGACAGCCCCGTTCTGCTGTTCGGTTTCGGCGGCGGATTCTCCTACGCCGGGCAAGTAGTCCGCACCCCGGCCACCGGCACCGTGTCCGGAGCCTGAAGCACCTGGCGCCTCGGGCACGGCCGATCGGCCGTGCCCGAACAGGCCGACAACCACGACCTCACACCCCGTCAAAGACAAGGGAAACACCC